>NZ_JBMPPD010000022.1:0-76443 GCF_049339825.1 Undibacterium sp. RuRC25W
CGCAATTCGTTCCCATTGATCATCTCTCAACATCAGTCGCAGCATCGTTTCATTCTTTAAAATCTAGAATGTAAACACACTTCGGGAAAAGTTAACAGCTTTTTATATGTCAACACGCCCTAGTTAAATTGAAATATGAGTGAGATAAAAGGCAACAAGAAATGTAACAAGCGACGTTTTCTTATCGGGACATGGTTGCGAGCAGACATTGAAAAAGCTTCAAGCAACATGGGAGCAGAATCAGGAAAGAAAAAAACCGCGCTCTGAATAAGAGTTCGCGGCGTTGAATCCTCGATGCTGACGCCCGCCATACTATCGATGAGCACGAGAAGGGGCAGCGTGAATAGGGCATGTTTCTGGTAACACGCCCTTTTTATTGCTGGATGCTTATTTTGCGGGAGCCTCTGCAGGCGCTGCTGCAGCTTTGACTTCTGGCTCCTTGAATTTTGCACCGCTAGCATTGGCCATGTGCACAACAGCGCGCGCCACTTCGACGTCGTCCAAGTCAGGGTTACCACCCTTGGCTGGCATCGCACGGATACCGGCAACCGCATGTTGTACCAATGTGTCATAGCCTTGCGCCAAACGTGGCCCCCACGCGCCGTTATCAGCAAATTTCGGCGCACCAGCGGCACCTGTTCCGTGGCAAGCGGAACACACCATTTTGTAGACCGCTTCGCCGGACTGTAATTGTTTAGGACCACTCACGTCTTTAAAGGTAAAACCCTGATCCGCCACTGGCTGAATACGCGCAGCAACTGCTTCTGCCGTCAATGCGGAAGAGCCTGCACCTACTTTTTTATCATTGGATACGTATTCCACCAGTAAAACGATGGCAATGATAGGAACCAGAAACCCAGCAAGAATTGCAGCGATGAGTTGTTTAGGTGTCTTAATCACTGATTCGTGTTCGTCGTGCGCTTCACTCATGGTTTCCTCTTTGCAAATGAAATGGTCATCCCGGTTGCTTGCCAGTGATGTAAATCAACTGACTCTAAAGTTTTTGATTATAGAACCAAAAGTTCGCGATTTGCTATCAAAAGCATCGTTTGTCTGATTTGCATCAGCAAATGTTGTTGTGCAGTACAATAAAAGTCGGACCTGTTGCGTTCGATGCACCGCAATACGTGCCATTCATCAGGCATGGTTCGATATGTTGCAAGCAATTAGACGATTTTTTTCGTTGTGAACATGCCCCACAACGCTAAACCGCGCTAAATCAGTCATTTATTTAGGATTTCACAAAAATATTGCAACGCACGCAATGCAAAATCGCTGTTAAACATATACAATTGCGAACCTCTGAAGTCAGAACAGCGCGACCGTCTTCCAACGGATAGGATACGAGTTTCCGAAGCTCGCAATACAGGTTCGATTCCTGTCGGTCGCACCAGTTATACCCCTCTTCACTTCTCCACGGCTATACGCTCTTTCGCTGTGCGGATCTATTTTTACTCTTGATTCACTCCTTTTTCGTCAAATAGTACTGCCGATGACATGGCCTGATCGTTTTCTTTACAGGCGGTAGCTCATCAAGAAAACAAGCACTAGATACACTCGGCTAATATATTAATGTCGACACGTCCTTTTTCAGTCTGCTACACTCATTTAAATATTGTTATTTAATAATTTTATATTTGCAACTTACGCAACATTGCCCCAGCAAGATATGGCGATGAAGAGCGTAGACGATGAAGGCTAAGCGGCATCGTGCAGTCGGTGTGGTTTGCGTAAGTCCCAATATACCTAGTTTAAGTTCGCCTCCAACTTCAGGATCTCGTCTCGGTGCTGAATAGAAGGATGAGTACGGCCTGTTTCAACCATTGTCATTTTTTAAAGGTGTCTATGATGTCGTCGCGCTTTTCACTTTCAGTCGTTAGTTTGTCTCTCGCCATGGCTTTTGGCGGCTTATTACATGTTCCGGCCATCGCTGGCACTACCGTACCTACTGCGCCTGCAGCAGAAAGCCATATCAACCTGCCTGCTGGCATCAAGTTTGTCCGCAATGTAGAAGGGATCAATGAATACCTGCTACCAAATGGATTGCGCGTACTGTTGGTACCGGATGCCAGTAAGCCAAGTACCACTGTCAACATCACCTATCGGGTTGGGTCAAGGTACGAAAACTATGGCGAAACAGGGATGGCGCATTTGTTAGAACATTTGATGTTCAAAGGCAGCAAACAACATCCGCGCTTGTGGGAAGAAATGTCGCAACGCGGCGTGCAATTTAATGGCACGACCTCGTATGACCGCACCAACTATTATGAAACCTTCGCTGCCAAGCCAGAAACACTGATCTGGGCCTTGTCGATGGAAGCCGATCGCATGGTCAACTCTCGGATCTCGGGCGACGATCTGAAAACAGAATTTTCTGTCGTTAGAAACGAGATGGAAAAAAATGAAAACTCTGCTATTGGCATGCTGATGCAACGTGTGATTGCCAGTTCCTACCAATGGCATAACTATGGTAAAGACACCATTGGTGCACGCACCGACGTCGAGAATGTCAACATCCCACATTTACAAGCGTTCTGGCGTAAATATTATCAGCCAGATAATGCCACCCTGACCGTGGCTGGCGCGTTCGATAGTCATCAGGTGCTGAAATTAGTCGCACAACATTTTGGCAAAATTCCGCGTCCAAAACGCGTACTTGAGCCCACTTACACTCTCGATCCAGCACAAGATGGTGAACGTGATGTCACGGTACGCCGCGTAGGCGAATCACCAGCTGTCGTAGCGATGTATCACACGATGCCTGCCGCCAATGCAGATTACGCTGCGACAGAGGCGCTCGCACTGATTCTGGCAGACAGTCCAAATGGTCGTCTGTACAAAGCCTTGGTTGAAGCGAAAAAAGTCGTTGAAATATTCCCTTACGCAGCAAACTTGGATGAGCCAGGATTTTTGCTGATCGGTGCTAATTTACGTGCAGATCAGGATCCGGCTGATGCTAAGAAAATCATGACTGGCATTATCGAAGGCTTTGCTCAACAACCAGTCACCGAAGAAGAATTAACACGAGCAAAAGCAAAGCTCAATTCTGACCTCGCGCAAGTCTTCAATGATCCTGAAAAATTTGCCGTTGCGCTGTCAGACAACATCGCTTCTGGTGACTGGCGTTTATTTTTGCTCTTCCGAGATCGCGTCAACGCACTGACCGTCGCCGACGTCCAACGTGTCGCCACGACCTGGTTTAAAACCAGCAATCGCACCACGGGTAGCTTTATTCCTGATGCAAAACCTGAGCGCGTTCCAGCGCCAGCAAAAGCAGATGTCATTGCCGAACTCAAGACCTTTACACCGAGCGCCGCGATTGCACAGGGCGAGGTGTTCGATAGTTCACCGGCCAACATTGACAAACGTACCCAGACTGGTTCCCTCGGAAATCGCTTGAAATACGCTCTCTTGCCAAAAACCACGCGTGGCAATACTGTCGTCATGGCAATGAATCTGTATTTGGGTGATGCGCAAAGTCTCAAAAATAAAGGTGTGACACCTGAGCTAGCCGCTGCGATGCTGAGTCGTGGTACGGAAAAACTCAGCCATCAAGCGTTCACCGAAGAACTAGATAAGCTCAAAGCCAAAGTGTTGATCACCGGCGGTACCGGCAACGTCAACATTGCTGTTGAAACGGTGCGCGATAATTTACCTAAAGTAGTGGGATTAGTCCGTGATGCGTTACGCCAGCCAGCATTCAATGCCAATGAATTCACGCAAGTGGTGAATGCGCAACTCGCGCAGTTAGAAGAATCCGGTAAAGATCCACAAGCACTGGCCATCGATGCAGTCCGCTCGGCGAATAACAACTGGCCTGTTGACGATCCGCGCCACTATCAGAGTATTGCTGAAAAAATCGCTGCGCTCAAAGCAGTCAAATTGGCTGACGTACAAGCGTTCTGGAAAGAATTTTACGGCATCAATCAAAACAGTAAAGATAGTCAGGCCCAGATCGCTGTTGTGGGTGAATTTGATCCTGCTAGTGTAAAAACACAATTAGAGTCGGCATTCGGTGCGTGGAAATCAGACCATGATTTCCAACGTCTCAATAAAGTCTACAACCAGACCCCAGCAAAAGAGGTGCATATTCAGACGCCAGACAAGGCCAATGCGTTTTTCTTCGCAAGTATGAACCTGCCAACCAGTGCACAGAACCCAGATTATGCTGCGCTGGTGATGGCAAATTATCTCCTCGGTGGTAACGTCAATTCACGAATCTTTAATCGCATTCGTCAGAAAGATGGCATCAGTTATGGTGGCGGCTCTTCTTATTCTGCATCGTATCTGGATGAAGTTGGCAGTTTCTCTGCTTACGCGATTTATGCACCACAAAATCGTGAAAAATTAGAAACTGGCATGCGCGAAGAAATCAACCGTGCAGTCAAGGAGGGTTTCACGGCAGCAGAATTGGAAGATGGCAAAAAAAGCTACTTGCAAGAGCGTCAGCTTGAGCGTAGTCAGGACAACCTGCTCGCGCAGGAACTGGCCGCAAACCTGTTCCTTGATCTAACCATGCAACATGATACAGAAACCGAGAAAAAGATTTCGGCTGTCAGTGTTGCAGACTTGAAAGCCGTACTACAAAAATATCTGTCCTATGAAAAACTGACCCGTGTGTTTGGTGGGGATTTTAAATAGAGTCGCCGTTACTTGATTCAAGGATAAATCATTTTTGTTAATGTTACTCAAGCCTGCCCCTCGATGAAAATCTGAGGGGCTTTTTTTTATGATGACTCTGCGAATGCAAAAGCTAAAATATAAAAGTCCAAAATGCTTTAATATAAGCCGAACATGCTGCACATCACACCTTCATTGACATTAAAAAAAGTGAAGTTGCTGTCACATTCGCTTCATTCTCCGAATGTAAAATTTGCCTATGCGCTTTTATCCTCTTCACTTTCTGCTGCCACGTCGTGTTGTGTTCATCGGCATGTGTTTGCTTTCAGCTAGCTCGGCGGCGGCTGAGTTGACTGTCGTCACAGAAAATCTGCCACCCCTTAATTTTGAAGTCAACGGCGTCGCCACGGGTTACTCCACCGATGTCCTCGAAGCGGTATTAAAAAAAGCCAATATCAAAGCGACCATTTCCGTTTTGCCATGGGCTCGCGCCTACCAGATGGCATTAACCCAACCCAATACTTTGCTGTTTTCTACGACCCGAACACCTGAGCGCGAAGACTTGTTTGAATGGATAGGTCCAATCAGTTCACGGCAAATCTATTTATATAAACTGAAAAATCGACGTGACATTGAGGTTAAATCAATCGCTGACAGCACCAAATATAAGGTAGGTCTTGTGCGTGAAATGGCATCGACGAAAGACTTTCTGAAAGAATCCGCCATCCCTGAAGAGGCTGTTGACTTTGCACCTACCGCGGAGTCAAACATCAAAAAATTTTTGTTAGGCCGCACCGATCTAATCGTTTCTCAAGACTGGAGCATGGCGTTTCAGATGAAAAGCCTGCACAGGTACCCCTCTGAATTACAACCCGTTCTGCTACTGGATGGCAAAAGCAGCTACTACTTTGCAATGAATAAGCAGAGCGATCCGGCTTTAATACAAAAAATTCGTGCATCGTTTGAAAAAGTACAACAATCAGGCCTACTTGAGAACCTCAGAAGCAAATACATGCGCTAAACTCGTTTGTCGTCGTTCACGTTGAAAAATAATGCGCGTTTTCTGCCTCCTGCTAATGATGTTGGTGATTGCCTATGGTGCGCCGGCATGTTCGGCTGAACACGACAATTTACATCTTGCGTCCCTTGAGTGGCCTCCTTACGTCAGTCATTCACTGCCAGGAGAAGGCCTCATCGCTGCAGTTGTCAAAGCCGGTGCAAAAGAAAGTCAGTTGCCGGTGACTATTGCGTATTTCCCTTGGAGTCGTGCGGTTCAGGCGGGATTAGAAGAAAAAAATTTCGCTGGATATTTCCCCGCTTTCTATCTGAAAGAAAGAGAGAAAAGTTGCTATTTTTCGCATTCTTTAGGCAATAGCACCGTGGGCTTTGCTTATTTAAAAAATAAACAGTTTGATTGGCATAACTTAACCGATCTGCACGCCTATACCATTGGCGTGGTCCATGAATATGCAAATGGCGAAGGATTCGACATGCTCGTCAAGCAGCATGTGCTGACCACAGATAGCGCCCCCTCTGATATCAGTAATGTCAGAAAATTACTGGCTGGCCGGGTTGATGCCATTGTTATCGATAAAAATGTCCTACGTCAGTTACTGATCAGTGACAATAGTCTGGATAAAAATAAGCTCAATATCATGTTTCATCCAAAAGAATTAACGAACTTCACGATGCACATTTGTTTCCAACGCAATGCAAAAGGCTTACGATTACAACAAGCTTTTAATGCAGGACTCAGTTCCATCAAGCTCAAACAATTCGAAAACCAATACTTTGCACAACTTCAGCAAGTGGGTGTTGCAGGTGTTGCTGGCGCTGCCGGTCGTTAAATCGCTGAAACGACGAAAAGTGCTTCACCACAGCGTGCCGCAGGTCTCCTCTTTTTACGGCTCACTAAATAAAACACCCTGACGACCTTGTCGCTGATGAATGGGGTCATTCTCCTTGAACAACGCACCTGCTCTCACACCTAATAGGCGAAATTTATGTTCAAGAGGAATTCGGCGCAGACATTCCCCTGCGGCTTTACGAATGACGACGGGGTCAGCGGTGGCCACAGGAAGTGTCATATCCCGCGTAGAAATGTGGAAATCGTGATAACGAATTTTGATCCCGACTGTCGCACACCGATATCCTTTTCTCTTTAAATCCGCTGCCAGTCGATGGCAAAGACCAGTAAAAATATCAGTTAATGTTTCTCTATCTGTGATGGCGTGTAAATCGTGTTCAAACGTGACTTCACGGCTAATCACTTTCGGTTCTGAATGCGTGACTACCTCACGATGATCGATGCCGCGCGCAGCGTTGTAGAGCCACCCCGCATAATTACTGCCAAAATGATCCTGTAACAGACTTGGATCTACATTCGCAAGCTCGCCAACGGTGGCAATGCCTAGCGCAGCAAGACGCTCTGCAGACTTAGGACCGATACCGTTCACCTTTTTGACGGATAAAGGCCAGATACGCGTCTCAACATCTGCCATCGACAAGATGGTCAGGCCATCCGGTTTTTCTAAATCTGATCCGATTTTTGCCAATAATTTGTTTGGTGCGACACAGATTGAGCACCGCAAGCCCGTCGATTCAAAAACAGCGTTTTTCAATCGACTTGCTAGACTCAGCGTATCCTCACGGTGGTCGGTTAGATCGATGTAAATCTCATCAATACCGCGATTTTCAATCGTGGGAGCAATTCTCGATACTGCGTCTTTAAAAGTGGTTGAGTAATACCGATAAGACTCAAAATCGGTGGGTAGTAAATACATCTCAGGGGCGACACGTGCCGCTTTCATAATTCCCATTGCGGAGCTGACACCGAGCGCGCGAGCTTCATAGGTGGATGTGGTTGCAACGCCCCGCCCCACGTAGTCCTTGAGCCTAGAAAAGACGCGCGTTCCATCTGCTTGTGTCACAGGTTGATGCGAGGAACCGCCACCGATGAGCACCGGCTGACCACGCAGTTCGGGGTATTTCAACAGTTCAACGGAGGCATAAAACGCATCCATATCCAAATGGGCAATGCGTCTGGTCTGTGTTGATGCCATGATAAAAGTAAATAAACAGAAAAAGCAGATGAACTAAAGCCCAGCGCCAGCAACACGATGGCTAATCTTGGTCAAATGAGCTGAAAATCTAACTCTGAGAGAACTATTTTAGCTGATTTTATATAAAATACTGTATAAATAATCAGTTTATTGACGATATAAATGCAATTATTTATGCCTGCTAAGATAACCAAACCGCATATCTTGGCTGGTGTGTCCGCGATCGCACAGCAATATTGTCGGTCTGTTTTGATAACAATGACAAAGCACTAAAATTAAGTCACTATTTCAATATTATTTTCTTTTGATACGAATCATGAAAAAAATTCTTCGTTCACTTGCTGGCCTTGCCCTGAGTCTGGGTCTGGGTCTGAGTCTGAGTATTAGCGCCGCCCACGCGGACTTGTTGCATCCCTACGATGAAACTGCCGATGCGCAAGCCAATGTCACGAAAGCGTTGGTGCAAGCCAAATCGGGCAACAAGGATGTACTGGTGATCTTTGGTGCGAACTGGTGTAAAGATTGCCTAGAATTAAACAAATCCATGCAAGGTCAAAGCGCGGCAATGATCGCAAGCAAATTTGTCGTGGTCAAAGTCAATGTTGGTCAGTTTGATAAAAATCTCGATCTCGCGGCGAGTTACGGTAATCCGATCAAAAAAGGGATTCCCGCAGCAGTGGTATTAACACCTGACAATACCGTTTTGTTTGCCTCCAAAGGCGGCGAACTATCAAATGCCCGTCGTATGAGCGAGCAAGGCGTGTACGATTTTTTTAATCAGATTGCCTCTCAGCATTAATTAAAGTTAAGCATCCCCAGAATCCTACCAAGGCTGGGGATGCCATCATCAGAACACACGGCAACCCCGTCACTACCAGCTTAATCTGGTCAAGGCGCTGCCGTCACTTTGAGGCGGTAATCAGCGGGGCTACAATTGGTCCACCGATTAAATGCCCGGCGAAAGCTCCTGGCATCAGAGTATCCAAGCTGTTCCGCGATATTCTCCAGACTGAGCGTCGTCAGTAATAGACGCTTAGCCCGATCCAGACGTACGGTTTCAGTGACCTGAAAATACGACGTTCCTTCGCGTACCAACAAGCGCTGCAACGATCGCGGACTGATGCCCAGCGCTGCAGACATTTCTTCTACCGTATGCAATTCACACTGCTGACTGACCAGCGTACGTAGTAGGCTTTGCCGGCCCAGCACGCCAACGGCAGCGAGTTCTTGCTCGCAGGCGTTATGAGCAGCGTGGACAGCATGTGCATCCGGTGTTGATAAGCGAAGGTCTAACACCTCGTTAGGAATCAGAAGACGGTTCGTGTCCGCGCCGATCACCACAGGACAGCCAAATACCTGTTCAAACAGCGCTCGTTTGAGTGGATTCTGCCCCCGTAACTCGACCTGATGTAGACGAAAGTGTGCACCACCCAATTGACGTGCTGCATTTACGGCAGTCAGTAGATGATCAACAGCCAGAAAATCCTGTAACTCGATATCATCAAATAAGGAATGCGCGACCAGCGCTGAATAGGGCGTCCCCATGACAAATTGTAGATGCACCATCGACCCAGCAATCAACTGGAACTCCAATCCAAATTGCAAGGCTTTTAATAAGGTGGGTTGTGCAGCCATGCCAATGGCCATCTGTCCCAGTTGCGGGAGAGACTTGCGCGCGCCCGACCACAGACAAAGTTCGTCGCCGCCGATCTGGCGTGCCCGCAGCAGACCTTCGCGCGCTTGCACATAGCTGATACGGGTATTGTGAGAATTTGCGCCGAACTCAATGCAGCTCTCTGCAAATGCGGGAAAAAGATCTGTCAGACGCCAATTCTGTTCACGCGCTATCGCCAGCAGACCACTGAACGGGTGCGCCGGGAAAATCGCATCTTGCACCGACAACAGCGACGCAATTGAATCAAAACGGGAATGGGTCATTTTTTCATTCGGCTGATTTCTGGGGGCATCTATCAATACTGTCAGACAGGCACAACATGGCAGCAAATGTCCTTACTTTATGTGAACGAGCGTACTAATATCAATCCATGCTTGTCATTCAATAACATAAGTTCTTGGCATTACCGTACAGGGTAAAACGAAAAGCAGCAACACTGCAGTGCAGCAAAAAAATCAGATGGCGTGGCTCAAGAACGACCATCCTCAATCAAAAAAAATGGAGACAATATGAACCAAATCAGCGACTACATTGTAGTTGGCGGAGGCGCAGGCGGATGCGCCATCGCTGGACGCCTGACTGAAGATCCCAGTATCAGTGTCACCGTCCTTGAGGCTGGCGGTACTGGCGATAGCTGGGTGGTCAATACCCCCATTGGGGTGGTCGCGATGTTACCCACCAAGCTCAATAACTGGGCATTTGATACCGTGCCACAGCTAGGTCTGAACGGGAGACTCGGTTACCAGCCGCGCGGCAAAATGCTCGGTGGCTCATCAGGGCTCAACGCCATGGTCTACATCCGTGGTCACCGGAGCGACTATGATCAATGGGCAGCCTTAGGTAACACGGGTTGGTCGTATGAGGATGTTCTGCCCTACTTCAAGCATTCCGAGAATAATGAAACCCACGCGGGTCACTATCATGGACAAAACGGTCCTCTGCGCGTGAGTGAGTTGCGTACCGATAATCCCATTCAGGAACGCTATATCGAGGCCGCCAAACAGGCGGGCTTTCCTATCAATACCGATTTTAATGGTGCCGAACAAGAAGGTGTCGGTATCTATCAGGTTACACAATACCAAGGCGAACGCTGGACCGCCGCCCGCGGCTACCTGCGCCCACACATGGGCAAGCGGACAAATTTGCGTGTTGAAACCGGTTGTCAGGTCACAAAAATCATCTTTGAAGGTAAGCGTGCGGTGGGCGTGCAGATGCTACAAAACGGTCAGCAGAAAACCCTGCGTGCAGGCCGTGAAATTATATTGGCTGCAGGCGCCTTCCAGAGTCCGCAGTTATTGATGTTGTCCGGTGTCGGTGACGCCTCGGCCTTGCAAACGATGGGTATTCCGGTCGTCCACCACCTGCCGGGTGTCGGTCAGAACTTACAAGATCATCCCGATTTTGTCTTTAAATACCGCGCAAAGAGTCTAGACCTGCTGGGTGTCTCTCCTGGCGGCAGTATCAGGATGCTGCGTGAATTCCGTCGTTATCAGACCCAACGTCGTGGGATGCTGACCTCCAATGGAGCTGAAGGCGGTGGCTTTTTAAAAACCGATTCCTCTCTCGCCGCACCAGATATCCAGCTCCATTTTGTCATGGCGATGCTCGATGACCATGCGCGCAAACTGCACTTGGGTCATGGCTTTTCATGCCATATGTGTTTGTTACGCCCTAAGAGCATCGGTGAGGTGACCTTGGCAAGCCCTGATCCATTGGCAGCACCGTTGATCAATCCGCGCTTCCTGGAACATCCTGAAGATATGGATACGATGGTCAAAGGCTTCAAGCTGACCCGCAAGATTATGGACGCGCCGGCATTGACCAGTATCCGTAGCAGCGATTTTCAGACGGCGGATGTCCATACCGACGACGAGATCCGCGCTGTGATTCGCGCCACCAGCGATACCGTCTATCATCCGATTGGCACCTGCAAAATGGGGGTCGATGCCATGGCGGTTGTTGATCCAACGCTCAAAGTCATTGGCGTTCAAGGATTACGCGTCGTCGATGCCTCCATCATGCCAACGCTGATCGGTGGCAATACCAATGCACCAACGATGATGATTGGCGAGAAGGCAGCAGATATGATTAAGGCAGAATTGCGGCAGTAGCGGGGGCGCTGTGGCGTATGCTTGTGCATGCATACAGCTACTTTTTTAATTGATTCGATGGCTCTTCGTGGGGGTAGGCCATCGGGTCCCTGCCTTCACAGGGATGACAAGCAAAGGATGGCAGCCCATCCTACGACAATGCCATACCAGCCCCGCAAGTAACATTGCAAAAAATACTAACAAACAGCCAGAGCTGACATAGAATAGGCCTTCCTTTAACTGATGTGAACGGGATGCGATTTCATGGATTTTTTGACTCTGACTGCGCGCGATGGAGCGACTGTTAGTATTTGCCATCAAGGTGCTCATGTATGTTCGTGGATACCGGCAAACGGCACTGAACAACTATTTTTAAGCAACCAATCCGAGTTCCGCGAAGGTGTGGCGATTCGCGGTGGTGTTCCGGTGATTTTTCCACAGTTTGCGGGCTTAGGAACGCTGCCCAAACATGGCTTTGCACGTACCGCACCATGGAAATTAGACCAGCAAGGTTACGCCGACGATGGTGCAGCGCAGGCGGTATTTAGCTTAAAAGAAAACATCGCCCGTCTGACGATCTGGCCTTACGTGTTCAACGCTGAACTTGCCGTCAGTGTCCTCGACAATACCTTGCAAATCGCACTCACCGTCAGCAATGCTGGCGATACCGGCTTTCACTTTACCTCGGCATTGCATACCTATTTGGCCGTCGACGATGTGCATGAAGCACGTCTGCGCGGGTTACAAGGGACGCATTATCGCGATAGTCTCACCGGTGCAGATCGTTGTCCCGAAACGGCTGAACTGCTGCAAATCCTGGGTGAAACCGATCGCATTTATGCCAACGTCCCTAACCAGTTATGTCTGCAACAGACGCGTCAACATCTGCACATCAACACAACGGGCTTTGCCGATGCGGTGATATGGAACCCAGGACCGGCTGGCGCTGTCAAACTTGCGGATATGGAAGACGACGGCTATCTGCGCATGCTCTGCGTAGAGGCGGCAGCGATCATGCGACCGATCGCCTTGGCCCCCGGCGAGAGCTGGACGGGCAGCCAGAGTTTTATGGTCAGTAAATTGTAACTATTTTAAGATACTCCCCCAGATACTCATTTAAATCGACCAATTCTCATTGTGAATACAAGGGGGAAAATAAATACTCCCCCCAGTATATTTTAACTTGTTACCATCATTGTCAGGATCACTATGTCATCACCTTCTGTTCGCCGTTCAGCGCTAGCCGTCACGCTTAAACCCGTGTTGCGTGCGTTAGTTATTGGCGGCGCTCTGTTTTTTACCGCGCCAGCGGCGTTCTCGGACAGCTTACCCAAAGGGATGACACAAGTAACTAGCGTCGAGGGGATCACAGAATACCGCCTACCAAATGGCCTGCGTGTGTTATTGATGCCGGACACGACCAAACCCACGGTCACCGTCAATGTGACCTATCTGGTCGGCTCACGCCAAGAAAATTATGGCGAAACAGGCATGGCACATTTACTCGAGCACATGATGTTCAAAGGGACGCCAAAACATCAAAAAATTACCGAAGAATTCAATAAACGCGGTATGCGCATGAACGGTACGACCTCGCTCGACCGCACCAATTATTATGAGTTATTTCAAGCCGACGACAGCAACCTGCAATGGGCGCTGGAGATGGAAGCTGACCGTATGGTGAACTCGAATGTCGCCCGCAAAGATCTCGATACCGAAATGACGGTAGTGCGTAACGAGTTCGAACGCGGCGAAAACTCACCCGGCAGTGTACTCATGAAGCGCTTACAAAGTGTTGCCTACGACTGGCATAACTACGGCAACGCCACCATCGGTAACCGCAGCGATATCGAAAACGTCAAAATAGATAACCTACAAGCGTTTTATCATCAATACTATCAGCCAGATAACACCGTCCTATTGGTTGCTGGTAAGTTTGATCAAGCTAAAGTAGTGCAATGGATCAGCAACTCCTTTGGCAAAATCGCCAAGCCAAAGCGTACCCTGCCCCAGTTCTGGACCGTCGAGCCGACCCAAGATGGCGAACGTAGCTTCATGGTCCGTCGTGCTGGTGATATCCAACTTGTCATGATTGCCTACAAAGTCCCAGCCAATCTACATACCGACCGCGACGCCATGAGTTTTGCTAGCGATATTCTGACCAATGCCCCACATGGTCGCCTGCATAAGCAATTAGTTGAGACCGGCAAAGTGGTGCAGATCTTTGCGACCGAAGTGGGTAGAGTTGCGCCAGGTCTGGTAATCATCGGTGCGGCGGTCAAAAAAGGCGAATCTATCGACGCCGCCAAAGACGCATTACTAGCTGGAATAGAAGATTTCAAAAATAATCCGCCAAGTAAAGACGAAATCGATCGCGTCAAACGCGACAACGCCAACAGCTTTGAACAACTGTTCAACAATCACGAATCCATCGGTATCAGTATGTCGGAATACATCGCGATGGGTGACTGGCGCTATCTGTTCAAAGACCGTGACGATGCCAACAAAATGACGTCCGAACAAGTTGCCACCGCCGCCAAACATTACATGGTACGAGACAACCGCACGGTCGGAATGTTTGTTCCAGAAGACGCGCCACAACGCGCCGACATCCCTGCAGCGCCATCGATCAATGAGGTCATGAAAGACTTCACACCAAAGGCAAGCAAACTCGCGGGCGAAGCGTTTGATCCATCGCCAGCTAACCTCGACAACCGAACACAGATTAGTCAAATCGGCCGCCTGCAAGTCGCTTTATTGCCAAAGAAAAATCGCGGCGAAACCGTTAATGTCTCGATCGCTTTACATTGGGGTGACGAGAAGAGTTTATTCGGCAAAAGCACCGTCAGCAGCCTGGCTAGCAGTTTATTGGCCGCAGGAACAACGAAATATACGCGTGCTGAACTCGATGACCAGATGTCGAAACTGAAAATGAGCGGCGGCTTGTTCTCCTATCAGACCACGAAAGAAAACCTTGCCGCATCACTCGCACTGGTCTCCCATGTCATGCGCGACGCCAATTACCCTGAGAACGAATTCGCACAGTTACGTGATCAGTCTCTGGTCGGAATGGAAGCCTCACGTAACGAACCCGGGGCCATTGTTGGTCGCGAAATGGCGCTCTACTTCAATAGCTATCCGGCTGGCGATTACCGCGCCGCTAAAACACTCGATCAGGCGCTGACCGAGATACGCAATGTCAAACTAGATGACATCAACGCCTTTCATCGTGACTTCTATGGCATTTCCAAAGGTGAACTGTCGATCGTCGGTGATCTGGATGTCGACGCCACCAAGGCGGCGATCGCCAGCGCCTTCGGTAACTGGGAGAGCAAAGCACCTTACGCTCGCTTAGTAAACCAACGTGCCGATCCGACACCGATACGTAAGATCTTCAACACGCCTGACAAGGCCAGCGGCGTCTACGCCAGCGCCATGACCCTGTCGCTGCGTGATGAGGACGAAGCGTTTCCGGCATTACGCGTTGCTAATTACATCTTCGGTGGCGGTGCGGGCCTTAATTCACGCCTCATGGAACGCATCCGCCAAAAAGAAGGCCTGTCGTATGGCATCGGCTCCTCACTCTCTGCTGGCGAAATCGATCCGGTTGGTAGTTTCGGTATCAGCGGCACAGCAGCACCGCAAAATCTGGCCCGCGTTGAAGTCGCGATTAAAGAAGAATTAGCCCGAGCGCTGAAAGACGGCTTTACCGCCGATGAGTTAGCCAAAGCCAAATCAGGCTTGCTGCAACAACGGGTGCAATCACGTACCAACGATGGCAGCGTCGCAGGTGGCTGGAACAGTAACTTATTCCTCCACCGCAGCTGGGCATGGTCGCAAGCTATGGACGACAAAATCAAAGCGCTGACGCTGGACCAAGTCAACGCCGCTTTCCGTCGTTACATCGACCCCACCAAAATGAGTGTCTTTATTGCTTATGACGAAGCCAAAGCAAAAGCCCCAGCAGGAGACACGCGTCCATGACCACCATCAATTCCAACGTCGCCAACATCCACGAATTAAGCTTAGAGCACGCTCAAAAAGGCGATAAATTTGAGAGTAAGGGCTTACGCGTCGGACACTTGCTTGGCGCAAAAGACCTGGGCTATTCGTATGACGTCGTGCCTCCCGGAAAAAGCGCCTGCCCTTTCCATAATCACCGCGCTGAAGAGGAAATGTTCTTTATCGTGAAGGGTTCAGGAACGCTCAGATACGGCACTGAAACCAGAAAAATCCGTGAAGGCGATGTCATCTGCTGCCCCACGGGTGGACCAGAAACAGCGCATCAGATCATCAACGATTCCGACAGCGATCTCGCCTATCTGTCCGTCAGCACCATGATGCCCGCTGAAGTCTGCGAGTACCCAGATTCAAAAAAAGTCGGTGCTTATGGCGGAGATTTAAAGCATATGACCCGTGTTAATCATGCTGTGGATTATTGGACGGATGAAGAAGTGTAGGTGTGGGTTTGGAAGGGCGAAATCTGCGGTCGCCCTTCTTTTGCTTACGTTGCTGTGGCGAAGCAACGTAAGTAGCCGCCGAGCGCTGCGACCTTACCCCTTCCAACTCCTTTGCAACCCCGTATCTGTATGAATCCACCCCCCATTGGCCGTCGCTCGATAATAAAATCCCACCCCACCCTGCCGGAAACTGCTGATCAACTCCCCCAGCACTTCTTCATGCAACTGCGGAATGCGGATATCGGCGGCTTTACCGTCCATGTGCAACGACCTGCGAGCGGCAGGGACGCCCTGCTCGATCAAATGGCGATTGGACTCTGGTGTCCGGTATCCAGACAAGATTTCTAGTGGGCGGGTCATGCCAAAACGCTGAACATACGCTTGGGTTGCCCACAATGTTTCAAGCAATTTAGGGTCCATCGCCACAGTCTGTTTTCCGTTCACATCACGCAGGAGATGACAGAGTTCCTGATACGCAGAATCAATCACTTCACCATCTTTCCAGTACAACAGGGTACTGCGCTCTTTGGACGCTGGGCGGATTAAATCAAGCGTTCGGGGTTTCACCCAGAAGTCGATATCCAATGCCTGCGAGTCAAACAAATCTGGCGGCGGTTGTAACTGCGATGATTTTTCTTCCGTTGCATTAGCCAAGGACACGATGCGGGTTGTGCTGAATAACCCAGCAGCGGTCAGAAGCAGACTTTTTTTCAATACGTGACGACGGGTAGGCATAGACAATCTTTTCAGTGTTCGTTGGTGCCGGAGACGACATCCTTTTTGTCGGCTTCGCAATACCATGTGCAGTGTAATAGTAAAAAACAATTATGCAACGTTCATCGCAAGTTTTTACTCCCCGGGAGTCAATTTTTGCATTCCGTCGCAAAGATCCAGCGGGTCGGCATGGTTACGGACTACACTTGTGTATTACTTAATATTAATCAAGTATCCATCATGAAAAAAAATCTCGTTGTTTTATGCCTAGGACTCGCAACGCTCTCCGCATGCGAAATGCATTATGAGACTGGATCTGGCGAAAAAATCATTGGCAGTGGCAAAATCATTACCGAACAACGTCCGGTAAGCGCCTTTACAACGTTAGAAAACGATAGCTTTTTTCAGGTGATCGTGACCGCTGGTGATAAAGACGACATTGAAATCTCTGGCGATGAAAAACTAGTACCCCAAGTCGAAACAGTGGTCGAAGGCGAGCGACTCATCATCCGGAACAAAAATAAAACCTATCGTTTTTCCTGGAAAACCAATCCTGGCACGATCAACATTACCGCCGCCCATCTACAAAGTCTGGAAAACGGCGGTAGTGGCGACATCGAACTGCGAAACATGAACACAGATAAATTCAACCTCAAATCTAACAGTTCAGGGGATATCAAAGCCAGTGGCAAAATCGCGTCGCTCAACGTAGCGTCGTCAGGCAGTGGCGATCTTGATCTTGCACATCTGACCGTCGGTCAGGCGACGTTGGAACTCAATGGTCCCGGCGACCTGACGCTCGATACCGTCTCTGGCTCCCTCTCTGTCAAAGTGAATGGCAGTGGCGGCGTTGATGTCCGGTCCTTACAAGATGCCAAAGTGGATCTGATGCTGCGCGGCCCAGGCGATACCAAATTACGGGGTAGTATCAAAGCATTCAATGTTGAGTCATCAGGCTCGGGAGATCTGGATGTCGACGGATTGCACGTCGCACAAGCGGATTTGCAGTTATCGGGACCGGGCAGCGTCAGACTTTCAGGGGAGGCCGATGTTCTCAATCTGACTGTGAGCGGCTCGGGGGATGTAGAAACGACGCATTTGCATACGAAGTCCGTGATATTAAAAAATCAGGGCCCTGCGGATATCAACATCAATATCGATCAAAATTTGAAAGCAGACCTATCGGGTTCGGGCGATCTGAAAGCGAAGTTCACTGCCGCAAACAACATCGAATTGCTCATGAACGGTCCAGGCACAAGTGTATTATCAGGCACGGCTAATAGTCTGGTCGCTAAGGTAAATGGCTCTGGTGATCTTCATGCGAGCGATTTACTGCTGCGCTCGGCGAGCATCAAAGTCAATGGTCCTGGAGAGGCTGCGGTCAATGTGCGGCAAACGAATGGGCCACGCGTTGTTCACATCGATCGCAATGGCGTTGTTAGCGAATAGCATCCTGCCTTCCTCTTCTGATGTTGCCGACAAGTGAAAGAAAGCAAAGGACGAAGAAGAAATCCAAACAAGCTATCTTTGTATCCTGAAGGCGTGCTGCAGCACGAGGCGGCTGCTGGCGATGAGGCTATTTAATCCCAAAATCAGTTGCACCAAAACTTGGCCCTGCACTAACCAGATCTGTCCTCGCGGCGGCGCAACCCGCGTCACGGCGGTCAGCACGGGTTGGACCCAGGCTGCGTCTGGGGTGACATCGAGTAATATATCGCCATCGCTATTGGTATGCAGATAGATTTCGCCACCGTGCAGTAAATTAAAACAGACACCGTAGCCAGCTTGCGGGTTTTTGCCTATCAATTGTTGTAATTCACGGTCGTGCAGGTCCAACCACGCTTCAACGTCATTGACGTTATCAAGTGAAACCCAGGTGTGGTCTCGCATCAGGTGCTCTGTTAACGAGACAGAACCACTTGCCTCGTCGGCGGGGAAATCGGGTGCCATAGTTATTTCTTCGGTTGTTGCTTGCTTGATTAATACTTGATCTGGCGTACTTGCAATCCCTGCTTCTTTAACAAATCAGCAATGCTATTCGGACCAGAAATGTGTCCGGCCCCGACAACCACGATCACGTGTTTGCCAGCCGCCATCAGTTCAGCGATTTTATCTGCCATGGCGGGGTTACGCTCATCGAGCAGACGCTCCATGATTTTTTTAGAACCTGCATTTTGTTCTGACTCTTCGCGCAACAACGTAACGACTTTCTCTGCATCGCCCGCTTTCCAGGCAGCGACGAGTTGATTGGTCTCGCGTAAGGCGTCACCACTCTTGAGACTCGTGATCGTCTGGCTCAGCATGGCATCGCCTTCGTCGTCGGTCAGGCCACCAAGTATTTTTGCCTGAAACTCCATACTTTCCAATTCCACGATCTGCTTTTTATCTTGCTTAGCGCGTGTGATGAAATGGACGTCAACGCCGAATGCTGGCTCATACCCGCCTTTGGCAAAGGTACCGACCATTAACCCCGTCGCCACCATCGCCGGCTTTAATATCTGAAAGCGTTCCGCAGCAGGACCCACATAGCCTTTTAACGCATCCCAAGTTGCAGGCTGTAGGTGATTTTGTAATTTGTCAGGTGCTGCATAGGTCAGCAAAGGCATTGCTTTCACCACTGCATTGCGGTCTGAGCTATCGAGCTCTACCGCCAACGTGTCAGCTTGTTGATAGGCTTTTTGGACCTTGTTCGGTAACGGATAAAAACTGGCTTTTGCCAAATGAATCGAGCCAAATAAATAGGCAGTATTGGTATCGGACTTCACTTCCCACAGAATACCCTTAGCATGGGTTTCGGCAGCGGTTTTAGCACTGACCTGACTAGAAAAAACAAGGGTCAACAATACAACAGAAACAGTTTGAAGCGCTGGGCGAGCTACGTTGAACAGTGGCATAGGATTTATTTATCAATACGGGATTGTTGGTCAATAGTTAAAAATCGGCTTCCTGCGATCGATTTTTAAAGGAAAGCGGCAAGTTAGGGTTTATTCATCACGGGAAACTGTCGCCATTCCTTGTTAGCATTTCTCAATGCGCGCTCTATGTCGCCATTCTTCCGCATTTTCTCGATTTCATCATTAAATACTTTCAGATACTTCACACAGGGACTTTTGCTGACGAAGCCGACCAAATTCGGTGTTTCAATGACAAACGGGCGCAGCGCCACGATGTTGGCATCCCATCGGGCGGTCTGTAATGCCAGCAAGGCGGGATAATAACCTGTTAAGACGTAATCAAACCGATGACCCAACAACATGCGAAAGCTGGTTTCCATGTTCTGCGCTGCTTCGATCTGTAGTTGTTCGTCCATAAACTGATCGAAAGGCTGCCCAAAGCGGTTTCCACGGGCAATGCCACCACGGCGTCCGATCAGGTCTTCTTTATTGGTGAAAGGAAAAGGCTCTTCGACACGCACAAACACTGCGACGGGATTACTGAGGACTGGCGTACTGAATGTCAAAAACTGGCGACGCTCGGTGGTATCTTTGAGCGTCGTCACCATATCTACGACGCCATTTTCTGCGGCGACCAAGACGCGTTTCCAAGGACCCAGATAACGGATCTCATAGGGGATCCCTAGTTCTATTAGTGCTTTGGTGGTTAGTTCAATGCTGGCGCCACGAAATTGCTTGCCATCGTACCAATGTAAAGGTGGATACGCTGGATCAGCAGAGATGACGACACGTTCGCATCCTCCCTGCGCTAGCACCAATGGCGCAACTGGCAATGTTATCAATAAAGCAAACAGACCCGAGAACCAGTGATGCATGGACATCCCCTTTGTGATGCTTCAAATCATCAATCTGAGAATATTTCCTCTCAGTTGATTGTCGGAGGATGATTTGACTTTGTCAACAAAGCTTTCAAATTAGCTAATCGCTCTTTGGGCGTTAACACCTCAGCTTCGGTCGGCACGGCATCGCCTTCATCGAGCTTCATTTCTTTGATGAAACGTGAGACATCGCAATGGACCGGCGCGCCGGCGCGTTTGCGCTTTTTGCACCACGTAATGTGCAAGCTGCGCTGGGCGCGGGTGATGCCGACGTACATCAGGCGGCGCTCTTCTTCGATACGGGCCGCGAGGGTCTCTATTGGTGCGTCCGGATCGCCTTTGTGCGGTAGGATGCCTTCTTCGACACCGACCAAAAACACGTGGGGATACTCTAGTCCCTTAGACGCATGCAAGGTCGACATGCGCACAGCATCGGGTTCTTCGTCCTTGCCTTCCATCATGGCCATGAGGGCGACCATTTGTGTCAGATCGAGCAAGCTGCGGTGTTCATCCGTGCCCTCTTTTCCGCCGCTCCCTTTGGTTTTGAGCCATTGGGTAAAGTCGAGCACGTTTTGCCATTTACTTTGCGCGGCGCGGTCATCAAAGCTGTCATACAAATAGGCTTCATAGTTGATTTCCTTCATCAGGTCATCAAGCAACTCAGCCGCATGGCCCTCGCGGTGGGCATGTGCCTCGACGTGGTTAATGAAGGTGGCAAATTCACGCAGAGGCCGCAATTGACGCTCAGTCAGTTTGGCTTCGATCCCGCCTTTGAAAACAGCAGCAAATAGAGAGCATTGCCACTGCCCAGCAAACGCACCCAAGACTTCTAAGGTCGCCTGACCGACACCCCGTTTGGGCGTAGTAATGGCGCGGATGAACGCTGGGTCGTCGTCTTCATTGGCGATCAGGCGGAGATACGCAATGATGTCTTTGATTTCTGCACGGTCAAAAAAACTCTGCCCACCAGAGATGGTGTACGGGATACGTTCCTTGCGCAGCGCTTGTTCGATGACGCGGGCCTGATGATTGCCGCGGTACAAAATCGCATAATCAGAATACTTGGCGCGTCGTTCAAAACGATGCGCAGAAATCATGATCGCGACCTGCTCTGCCTCTTGTTCGTCGTCCTGCATGCCCAGCACTTTGACCGGATCACCGAGACCATGTTCTGACCACAAGGATTTTTCAAATAACTTCGGGTTATTGCCGATCACAGAATTGGCGGCCTGCAAAATACGGGTACTGGAGCGGTAATTTTGTTCCAGTTTAATGATTTCTAAATTCGGAAAATCGACTTGCAGCGTTTTCAGGTTTTCAATGGTCGCCCCGCGCCACGCGTAAATCGCCTGATCGTCGTCACCTACGGCGGTAAACATCGGTTTTTTGCCAATACCACTGACCAATAATTTCACCAGTTCATACTGGCACGTATTGGTATCCTGATATTCATCGACCAAGAGATAACGCAAACGGCGTTGCCACTTATCGCGCACCTGTTCATTACTACGAAACAACTCGACGGGCAGACGGATCAAATCATCAAAATCCACCGCTTGATAAGCGGATAACGTTGCCACATAGCTACGGTAAATTCGCGCTGCGGTGGCTTCTTCTTCGTCTTGTGCCTGTTTTATCGCTAGTTCCGGATCGATCAGCGCGTTTTTCCATAAGGACATTGCGGTCTGTATCCGGCGAATCAGTTGTTTGTCGGTGGTGATCGCTAAATCCTGCACCAACGAAAAGCAATCGTCGCTGTCCATGATTGAGAAGCGGTCTTTGAGACCCAGCGCTTGCGCTTCCTGCCGTAAAATTTTGACGCCCAATGAGTGAAACGTCGATACCGTCAGTTGCTTTGCCTGACGTGGCTCGGCTAAGAGCTTGGCAATCCGCTCCTGCATCTCGAGCGCGGCTTTGTTGGTGAAGGTCAGCGCGGCGATATGCTTGGGCTCATAGCCGTGCAGTTCGATCAGGTTGACGATTTTTTGCGTAATGACCCGAGTTTTACCGGAACCCGCCCCTGCCAACACCAGGCATGGACCGTCCATATAATTCACTGCAGCACGTTGGGGGGCATTGAGACCGTGGGACATAGGCGCTTGAAAAACAAAGTAAGCGCTATTGTAGCCTTATGCGGGATCGATAGCGGGATTTACCACCATCCTTGCCAACAAGAGTAAACTATGACCACCGCTATTGCAGAAACGAATTGAAAGCTCGACCATGAAATTTGAACATTTAATTGAAATTAACGACGTCCTCAACCCGATCGCCGATTTCCTGACCCGCGAGCAGCTGTGGCGAGGCTTGGTGCTGCGCGCTGACAGCCCCAAGCTATTTGTGCCGCACCTAGACGAGACGAGCATTATCGACCGCACAGAAGCGAGCATGACCCGTACTTTGCGTTATGGCAATTTGTCCGTGACGGATACGGTCAATTTTGTGCATTTGGAGCATGTTCACTACGATGTGCCAGCACAAGGAGAAATCCCGCCATCGTCATTGCGCATGATCATCGAAGAACCGGCACACGAGCATTTATTCGTGCGTTTTATCTACGAAAACAGCGCCAGCGTTGAACAGGATGAGCAAGAAAAAATGTACAACGAATACCGTCGTTCCGCGTATCTGGAAGCAGATATCGATACTGTCAGAAAAATTCGCGAATTGGCTCAAGCCGGACGTCTGGATGCCGCGTTGAACTAAAGCGTCCGTTCAACATTCACAAGCTAAGCGCGTACCTGCCTCGCTGCTAATCTACCTAGATAAACATGCAGGTACAGCAAAGCGGGTAAAGCACATCCAACGATCCAGTGCGCGGCTGACCACCAAGGCCGCGCCGTCTCACTGGCAACATAGTATAAGCAATAGCCCGTCAATGCTAACCACGCAAGACTGACGATCATGCTCCAGCCACTGTTACGGTTGCGCCCCGCTTGATGCGCCCGCCGCATGTGCTGCAACAGCAGACTACCAATCAACAACGCCGCAGGCACAATCAACGCACCATGAAATTGCATAGACCAATGCTCGAGCGGGTGGATGGTCTCACCAAATTCGCTGGCAACACGTAAGGCATAACGAGCAATTATCCATGCCAATCCACTGAAAAACAAAGCGACGGTGATGGCGTAAATACTCAGCCTGTGCCATTTTTCTAGTTTGAACTGAAGCCGCGCGGCGCCTGGTAATGGTGGATGGCGCAGACGATGTTTCTGGGTACGCATAAGCTGGTAAATAAGCTGGAACTGATGATGTTAAACAATAAAAGCCCGAGCTTTATAGGCATCAAGGCTAGGATGACGAGAATCCTGCGTCACAGCGACGAGTTTCGTCAGACCGTCCGCCAGCATACAGCATGATGCAATGACCGAGTAGCTTTTCATACTGTCTAACGATGTACCGGTTCGACCATCAAATAGGGCACTGTGCCAGACACCTTGTACTTTTTTACGAGAGAAATACATGGCGGATGTCGCAAGTGCCTGATTTTGCAGCTCGAATGTATGGGCAATATGAGTTGGCTGTTGCGGATCACGTATCGCGATTTCATGCAGCCCAAGTACCCGTAAATCGCCGCCCGCGTTGACGCAAGCGTGTTGTACGCCAACGGTTTGCAAAGCGGCAATGGCCTGATCAACCGCATAGCCTTTGGCGATGCCGCCAACGTCTAGCCAATCGTCGCGCAATTTCTTTACCTGCCCTTGAGCAAGCAATGCGTAGGCTTGCTGCCCTGTCTCGTAGGGAGGAATAGCGACAGCATTCGTTCCAGGTAAAAAGTGGCAAGCCGCCAGACGGCTGCCAATCCGGATATCAACAATGCCATTCGTTTGTTGATTGAGCTCCTGCGCTGCGGCAAGTACGCTGATCGTGTGTGGATTCATGCGCAACGTCGCCCCCGGCACAGCACGATTAAAGCATGCTATGTCGCTGGTGACAGAATGAAAACTCATGACTTCGTGGATCTCACGAATCACCGCAAACGCTGCCTGAAAAGCGGCCTGTAGCGAGGGTTCTGGCAATGCATCCAGAATACTGATATCGACCAGCGTTCCTAACCACGGCTGCGCCCGACGCCTCATTTTTTCAGGGTCACCTGTGCAATGGCTGCGATCCGGCGGACGCCATCGGTGACGTGGGTACACGATAAGGTAGCACCGCTGATGTTGGCAATGCCTTCGCCGACCATCAAACCCGCATTGGCCGTTTTACCGACAAACTGCCGCCGCCAGTTAGCATTGCGGATTTCAAACCCATGGCTTTCGCGATAGGTCAGAATCTCCACTTGCTTCACAGTGGCATCCGGCAACAGGCCGACGGCATACGAAATCAACTCAAACTTGCCAATCACATCATCTAAGACCATATAACCGAGCAAGGCATTGTCTTTGTATGCGGCAATCGTCCGCCAAGCAACTGAGCGCGCCGGCAGGCCGGCGATTTTTTCAACCTGTTTCATTTGCTCTACATTGAGCTGTAGCGGCAGCGGCGCAAAGTGGTTTGCGTCAGGAAAAATACTTTGTTGCGCTTGCTCCACTGTCAGGTACTGCGTTGCAAATGCACTACTGCTGATGGTCATCAGTGCAGTCAAAGAAAGTGGAGCGAGTGGTTTCATGGAAATGATCAGAATGCGTAGCCAACACCCAGATTATAACGATCAAGGCTGCTATCCTGCTGGAACTTCTGGTAATCCGCTTTCAAGACGACACCTTCGCCGATACGGAAATTCGCGCCAAACGTGCTAACCTTTTGATCGACCGCTGGTGTCAAGCCCAAACCTTGCGGCATGTCTGTATACGATTGTGCGGTGTTGAAGCGCTCATAACGTACGAATGGCGTGAGGCTATAACGATCTGTTTTCCAGACCTGATACGCACTTTGTACATACCAACCATAGAACGACGATGGCACCGGAGTAATTTGTCCTACTAAGGTCTGATTCAATGCTGTCACGCCGGTCATCGTGCCGCGGGTGTACAGCGCACTCAGATCCAGCTTACCCAGGTTATAGCGAGCATGCATATCCCATAAGGTGACGCGACTGTCGTTGGCGACGCCATCGGTGGTTCCATGTCCAGCTTTGCCAGTAAATACGGAAGCGCCCACCAACAAACCAGGCACACCGCGCCAGTTGACAGCCGCGTGCATACTCAGATCGCGCGATTTAGCAAGTTGGCCTTCCTGATGAATGCTGCCCAAGGGGGATTGGCTGCCATCGGTACTGGTCCCATCCCATTTGTTGATATCAAAACCAGTTGTCAGACCGAGATCCCAAGTCAGGCCGTTGTCATGGGTACCCGTGAGACCAAAGCCTGCCTCGCGCCAAGTACTCGGAATAATCGCCGTTTCAACAAAATTACGATGTACACCGTAATATGCCGTTGGTTCGTGGTTGCTGTTGAGCAAACCAACGGGCATCAAAAATAAACCGGCTTTGGCGCTGAGACCTTCGCGAATTTCATGTTCTACGTAGAGTTGCTCGACTTCGCTTTCACCTTGGTCATCTTTAGAAGTGACTGCGTGCTCCCATTCAAACTCGGCCACCATTTTGGTTTTTTCATCAAAGCGATGTGTCAGACCGATGACAGCCCGTGCAACGTCAGTCTGCGCCTGATTGTTGGCCTGACGTGGTCGGGTGTAGTTGATTTCACCATAGCTGCTAATCACCGTTTGTGGGCCGGACACCGAGCCCGTTTGTGCCATAGCAACAGCGCTAGCACTCGCATCCGATTTGGCCGCAGCGGTAGAGATCGCTGCCGTATTTTCAGCAACTGTGGTGCTTAGTTGTTGCTGTGTTTTGGCGACATTCTCTGTCTTTTGTTTGTTCGCTGCCAGTTCCGCCTTCATTGCTTCTAATTCAGCGGCGAGTTTTTCGATTCGTTGTAGCAAAGCGGCTTCATCGGCGTGAGCCGGTGTCGTAAAGGCAGCTGCAATCATTGCAGTACAAAGGCTCAGGACGAGGACATTTTTTTTCATGATTTTTTCTCAATGTTAGATTATTTTCGCTTAAGGCTTATAGCCGTCAGTCAACGTCGATAAGAAACTGACGACATCGTTGACCTCATTCGCCGTCAACGCTGCAGCCATTCCCGGCTGGCGGTTGTAGGGCACTTCTTTGACATTGACGTTGCTGGCAAAAGCCGCAGGTAAGTCATTAAATTTCAATACACTGCCGTCGACAGCAAGTGGAAACCATTCTTCTGGATTGGTATCGCGGCGCACGTAAAAACTCACCACATCGCGTAAATTATTGAATTTACCGTTATGAAAAAAGACTTTACGGGTTGCCACGTTGCGCAGCGTCGGCACCTTAAACGCCCCGCAAAATTCTGTACGTTTAGCCAGGTCAGCACGATCAGGTCCACAGACGCCCATATCAAAAATGTCTGCGTTAGCTGTCGCCGGGATCAATGTATTACGGGGGACACCCAGGTTGTCGAAAGTAAAATCGGTGAACAACGGTGCAGAACCGTCTTTGCCTTTGGTGCTGATATGGCAGGCGATGCAGTTGCCTTTGGTCGGGTTATTGAACAACGCTAAACCACGCAATTCACTATCGGAGAGAGTGGCCTTGCCAGCGAGGAAGCGATCATATTTAGAATCGTAGGGATGAAACTCCGTATCTTCTAATTGGTACTGCTGTAAGGCAAACAAGGCGCGCTCAAAAGCGGTATCGGTGTTTGAGAAAATATTTGCACCGAACGCTTGTTTGAATTCATTGACATAGCTTGCCTTTTGCAACTTAGCAACGACATCCGCGCGACCATTGTTTGCCATCTCATGCGCCGCCATGAACGGGGTTTCCGCCTGAACCGCAAGGTTAGGGGCTTTACCATCGCGCGTAAAACCACCAACCGGCTTACCATCGTCACCAAAGGCAAATGCGGGGGTTTTGTCCAGATAGCGCAATGAAGGAACGGCACGGGTTCCGGGCACATCGAGATTTGCGCCACCCAGTTGAACACTGAGCGTATTGGTCTGCGCATGTGCATTGGCCGGATCGTGACAGGTCGCACAGGACATTTTCCCAGACGCTGACAGTGTCACGTCTGCAAAAATCTTTTGCCCCACTTGAGCGGCTGCACTCATTCCGGTGTCCACACCCGTCGCAGAACCTGCGTTGGAGGATGCGCCACTCCCCCCGCATGCACTGAGCAAACTAACGGAGGCGGCCATCGCCACGCGGGTCAAAAATTGGCGATGAAATTGTGGATGGGTTACTCTGCGATTAGCAGTAGCGAATCTAAATAGGTTCATAGTTTTAAAAAGAACACAGGATATCTTTTGCCGACACAAAAAATAGACAATAATGCAAATGAGAACGATTCCTATTATAGTTACAATATATTACTTTCGCAATACAAATGAAACACAAATAAGAGGTGAATAAGATACAGCCCTGTTTGATTTAACCAATTTGTATCAGTAACCAACGCCGAGTTCCGCATGCGAGAACGCATCAAATATCTGTTAAGAGACGTTTTCTACCCCTTAACTCTGGGATAATGACGATCAATTTCAGTGCCGAGTTAGCATTAATTCCGTACTCATTGATTACCCATTCACATTCACCCTCACCTTTTAAGGTCCATCATGACGAAACGCGCCGCCAAGCCAGCAGTGACCCTGCCTGCCATTCCTGCACCTGAACCGTTCCAAGCCAAGACCTTGAAACGTAAACAGTTCGCCAGCACAGGTGACGTCCACATCCAAGGCGATGTGACAATCACGACGCAGTTGATTGTTGGCGGTGATTTACTGATCGATGGCGACTTGATTGCTGAAGAAGTGTTTTGCCTTGGCAAACTGACCGTCACTGGCGATATTCAGGTGCAATCTCTGTATATCGGCCACACGCTTGACGTCGGTGGCAATATCGACGTTGAATTCCTGGTAAAAACCGGCTGCAGCGCCGATTGGATGGTGCGCGTGCTGGAGATTGATCAGCGTAAGCCGGCAAAAGATGGCAGCAGTTTTATTGATGCCTTAGTGCATCCGGCGATTCTGGCGCGTCAGGCTCATAACGATGTGTTTGGTGGCTTTGGTGATATCCAAGGACTCGGCTATTTATCTTGTGCCGATCTGGATTGTCATGGCAATCTGCAACTCGATGATGATCTGGAAGCATCTGAAGTGCAGTTTGTCGGTGGTCATCTGGCCGCTAGCGCAATCCATGTGGCAGGTGATTGCAACTGCCAAGGTGAGGTTTTTAGCGAAACCAATATCGAGGTAGAAGGTAGTTTGTTTGCCGGTGAAATCATCAGTCAGGGCAACGTCGCTGCTGGCGCTATCGGTAGCCAAGGCGATATCAGCGCTTGGGGTAGCATTCGCGCCAAAGGCAAAATCAGCAGCTTGTTTGGTGAAATCCACGCGGGTCGCTGGATCGCCAGCGCCGCCAGCGTCTACGCTGCTAAATACATCAAGGCCGGTGAATCCATCGTGGGCGAAAAAGGCATCAGCTGTGGCAAAGACTATGGCATCTTCGCTGGTTCTACCCTACCCCGTTCCGAATGGGCAACGAATGGCATGATTTCTGCTGCTGCCAAACCACGCTTGATTTTGTCGGGTGAGTTTGTCGAAGGCAAAAAACTGCGCCACATCGACAGCTTAGAAAAAAAGCGCAATAAAGAACTGGACTGGGAAATTTCCCGTCGCGTCAAGCGCGAAATGCTGGCCGACTAAACCGCCATTGATCACACCATCAGCATTAACCGTGGGGAGTCACTCCCCACGGTTAATGCTGTACGTTTGCTTTCAAACAACATGGAATAAAGCTTGAACAGAGAGTGCATCACGATCTGTGATAGCAGCATGGCCAGCGATAACCGTTGTACCAGAAAAATAAAATCGAATTTCGGAGCATAGTTTGAAAACCTCCCCACTCTCCCCACTTTTATCCCTGCTCTTGGCAAGCGTTGCCATGACAAATACCGTATCCGCTTTCGCCGACGAAGGCCAATGGCAGCCCTATCAGTTGCCGCACTTAACATCAGAATTAAAACGCATTGGCATCACGCTGCCGGCAGAAAAACTGGCGGATCTGTCAAAACATCCAATGAGTGCGATCTTATCACTTGGCGGTTGTTCTGCTTCCTTTGTGTCAGACACGGGTCTGGTCGTGACCAATCATCATTGCGCATACGGCGCGATTCAGCGTAATTCCAGTGCCGAAAAAAATTACATCAGCGATGGGTTTCTAGCAACATCCATGTCTGAAGAATTGCCAGCGGGTGCGGATTCACGGATGTACATTACGGACAAAGTGGATGACGTGACCGCGCTGGTCATGCAAGGGGTTGCACCAACGATGAGTGGCAAAGAGCGCCATGTGCAAGTCGACAACAAAATTAAAGCCCTGATTGCGGAATGCGAACAGAATAAAGCGTATCGATGCGCTGTGCCCAGCTTTCATCGCGGTCTGGAGTATTACCGGATTCGTCAATTAATGATCCGTGACGTCCGTCTGGTCTATGCACCGTCGGATAAGATTGGTAACTATGGCGGTGAAGTCGATAATTTTGAATGGCCGCGCCACACCGGTGATTTTGCATTTTTACGCGCATATGTCGGCAAAGACGGTCGTCCTGCGGATCCTGCACCAGACAATGTACCGTACAAATCAAAAGATTTTTTGGTGGTTTCTGCACTGGGATTAAAAAATGGCGATCCCATTTTACTTGCCGGTTATCCAGGACGCACCAGTCGCTATAAGCTACCCGAAGAAATCCGTTTTGCGCGTGACATCAGTTATCCAAAACGGGTAACTGAATCACAAGCCGATGTCACAACAATTGCTGCCGCCACCGAAGGCAACGCCGATGCGCAAGTACGCTATGCCAGCGTCGTCAAAGGCATTAATAACGGCTTAAAAAAAACCGAAGGGCTGGTTGATGGCTTTCATCGCAAAGATGTCGCTGCAATTAAAGATGAACAAGACGCGGAGTTCCGTAGCTGGTTTAGTCAGAACAATCCAGACAAAGAATTTTTAAAAGAACTCGATACCGTGATTGCCAGTGATATGGCATTGACGGAAGAAGAATTTGCGTGGTCTGTCGCGAACAATAGCGATCTATTGAAAAGTGCGCGGACGCTCTACAGATTAGCTCTGGAATCGGCTAAACCAGATGCCCAGCGCGAAGCTGGCTATCAACAACGCGATGTGCCGTTTATCGCTGCCCGCCTGACGCGACTCGAGCGATCTTTCATGATCAGTGTTGATCAAGCCCGCTATGCAGCCGCACTGCAACGCTATAGCAAACTCGACGCAAAAACGCATCCGGCAGGTCTGGATGCGTTGCTGCCAACACCCGAAACGGTGGCTAGTTTGTATCAGCAAAGCGAACTGGGTGATACCGCACAACGGCTGGCATGGCTAAACAAAGAGCCCTCGGCATTCCAGCATGCAGATGACGCGTTCATTAAACTGGCGATCCGCTTACATGATATCGGCATCGCGCTAGAAGAGCGTCGTAAAGAAGTCAACGGTAATCTGGAGCGCGTCATTCCGCAGTACATGCAAGCGGTGATTACGTGGAAAAATGCGCAAGGCAAACCAGTCTACGCCGACGCAAACTCAACCTTGCGGGTCACTTACGGCACCGTTGCGCCTTATAGTCCACGCGACGGCGTCATCAAAGGGCCATTCACAACGGTCGAGGGCATTCTGGAAAAGCACACGGGTAAAGCGCCTTTTATCGCACCGGATAATTTACTGGCTGCGATAAAAGAAAAACGGTATGGCGTGTTTAAAGATGCCACCCTGGGTACAGTCCCTGTCAATTTCTTGTCGAGTGCAGATACGACTGGCGGCAATTCCGGCTCACCGGTGCTAAACAAGAATGGCGAACTCGTTGGATTAAATTTCGACTCTACTTACGAATCTATTACTAAAGATTGGTATTACGATAGCGCCATCACCCGAGCAATTCATGTTGATATTCGGTATATGCTGTGGGTCATGAAAGAAGTTGATCATGCAGATAACGTATTAAAAGAATTATCGGTGAAATATCCGACAAAATAAGCAGCAAGGCTATCGCTGCTGATGATCACAAAAACGGCATGTCGCAAGGCATGCCATTTTTTTTGATACATGCATTCTGTAGACAATATGTTTTAATATCAGCGCTGGGTTTTTGCAGCGTTTTGGACCATCTTTACTGAAAATAATGGACCGGTGCGATGTCTGACGTAAAACTCGTGGTGTGCCACGAATGCGATTTGATTTGCCATGAGGTATCGCTCCATGTCGGCGAGGCAGCCTGCTGTCCCCGTTGCCACGCGAGATTGTTTCACCGTAACAGGTCAACGCTCGATCAAACGCTGGCGCTCGCCTTCACAACGGCGATTCTGTTTTTTATCATGAACACGTTTCCGTTGATGTCGCTGCATTTACAACAAAATACCCGCGAAACCAGTCTCTTTGGTGCAGCGCTGGCGATGTGGGACCGGGAAATGCATGTCTTATGCTTACTGGTCATTCTCACTACCATCGTCGCGCCAGCCTTACAGATTGGTATCGAAATCTATATTCTGGCCTACATCAAATGGGGAACACGCATCCAAACCACCAGCCTGCCGATGATGATTCTACAAAAATTGCGTCCCTGGAGCATGGTTGAAGTGTTCATGCTGGGCCTGCTAGTATCTCTGGTGAAACTCAAAGATCTGGCGGATATTATTGTCGGCCCAGCCTTCTGGTCATGTGCTGGCCTGATTGTGGTCTCAGCCATCATGGGCGGTATGCTGACGCCACGGAACGTCTGGATGTGGTCACAAGAAAGAAAGTCCCATGTCAATTGCTAATGAACTTACCGGTAAGGCAAGTACAAGTATCAGTACAAGTACGACGATGCAACGACCGTCGGAAAATCGCCCATTAACAGGCGATGCGACAGGGCTCATCACTTGCCAGATTTGCGAATCACTTTGTCATTTCCAAGTCAACGATGCGCACTGTCAGGTCTGTGACGCCCCACTACGCATACGTAACAACGCAGCTTTTGGCAAAGCTGTAGCTTATCTGATCGCTGCGACTATTTTATACATCCCAGCAAATTTGTTGCCCGTCATGCATACCGAAACGATTTTCGGACCAGAAGATGACACCATCATGAGTGGCGTGGTGTTGCTGTTTGCCTCCGGCTCATGGCCACTGGGTTTATTGGTATTTTTTGCGAGTGTGATGGTGCCGCTGTTAAAACTGTTTTCCATGAGTTTTTTGTTATGGACAAGCTGGCGTCGTAGTAAGTCGCACCCATTACAACGGTCACAACTGTTCCGCATCGTTGAAACCGTGGGCAGGTGGTCGATGTTAGATATTTATGTTGTCACCGTCTTAGTCGCCTTGGTACAGTTTCAAAGCTTGGCCTCCGTCTATCCGGGTGAGGGGGCATTTGCCTTCGCGACCGTGGTGGTATTGACGATGTTATCTGCGTTAAATTTTGATTCTCGTTTAATTTGGGATGCAATAAATACCGATGAATGATCATGTGCCACCCTCCCCTGAGGGACAAAAAATCCCTCCGACGCCTCCTTCCACGCCATTACACAACGTGCGCGATGCACATGATATTGGCATTCCCAATCTGACCGTGCGCTCCCGCAAGCGGCTGCCCTCCGTAGTCTGGATGGTTCCCGTCATTGCGGCACTCATTGGTTTATGGCTGGTGATCCACAGCATCACCAGCCAAGGGCCTGTCATTACGATTACCTTCAAATCTGCAGAAGGCCTAGAAGTTGGTAAAACCAAACTGCGCTACAAAGACGTGGATGTGGGCCAAGTCAAGGCAATTACGCTCTCAACGGATCGCAAAAATGTCCTCGTCACGGCGCAATTAATTAAAAGTGCCGCGGATATTCTCGCTTCAGACACCCGTTTTTTTGTGGTCAGACCACGTATTTCCGGTGGCTCGGTCTCCGGCCTGAGTACACTCTTGTCGGGTGCTTACATTAGTGTCGACGTGGGCGTAGCGACGGACTCGACAGATCAGTTTACCGGCTTAGAAAGTCCGCCCTTAGTGACCCGCGATTCTGTCGGCCATGAATTTGTCTTGCACGGCAAGCAAATCGGCTCGATTAATTATGGCTCGCCAGTGTACTTCCGACATATTAATGCGGGTCATGTAACGCAATACAGCCTCGACAAAGATGGTCAAGGAATCACCTTACGGGTCTTTATCGATGCGCCCTACGACCAATACGTCAATACACAAAGCCGATTCTGGCACGCCAGCGGCGTCGAAATGTCGCTTGATGCCAATGGCGTGAAAGTCGCGACCGAATCACTCAGCGCATTAATTGATGGAGGATTGGCTTTTCAGGATACGGAGGATGCGATACCGGGACAAAAGCCCGCCGACAATGGTACTGCGTTCCCTTTATTTGAAAATCGCGAACAGGCGATGCGCTCGCCAGATACCCGGGTGCGGTCTTTCCTGATGTACTTTAAAGACTCATTGCGGGGCTTATCTAAAGGAGCCCCAGTGGATTTACACGGCATCGTCATTGGTGAAGTAAGATCCATTGGTGTTGATTTCTCCGACAACGGCAATGTACCGCGGTTTCCGGTTGAAATCAGTATCTATCCCGATCGCCTGCGGTCGCAATTACAACATGGTACGCCAGTACCAGACGATGACACTATCCGTAAAGAGCACGCACTGCTCGACCAACTGGTTGCCAAAGGCTTGCGGGCACAATTGCGTTCGGGTAATTTGCTAACAGGCCAGTTATATGTCGCCCTCGATTTTTTTCCGGAGAGTGCGCCAGCAAAAATTAATTGGAATGGGGCGTACCCGGTCTTACCAAGCAACAATGGCGGGCTATCAGAAATCCAGGATACCGTGGGCCGGATCACTAAAAAAATTGATCAAGTCCCGTTTGAGAAGCTGTCTGCTCAATTATTAACGGCGCTGACAACACTCAATAAGACGCTGGAAAGCACCGAAAAACTCAGTAGCCATCTCGATACTGAGGTCACACCGGAATTGACTTCTACCCTGAAAGAAGCCCGCGCCACGCTGACCAGCGCCAATGCGGTCTTGTCTGAAGACGCGCCGGTTCAGCAAGACTTACGCGATGCCCTCAAACAAGTTGCGAAATCCGCCCGTTCGCTAGCTAACCTGACTGACACCTTAGAACGCCACCCTGACGCCCTGGTATTTGGTAAAGAAAAAGTGAAACCATGATGAAAGCAACACCCTTACCGCTCGCTTCTAGATTAATGTTGCTGCTAAGGCTGGTGATATTCGCGTTCGCCTTAAGTGGATGTGCCAGCCCAGTCAAAGAGCATTTTTACCAACTTCGTTTTGCCACAACGGAGACACATACGGAGGCGGTAGCCCGTACCACGCAATATGATGTGATGATCGATTCTGTCATGATCCCTGAGGCCATCAACAGGCCGCAGCTCGTCGTGCAAAAGTCGGCCACCGAAGCGCAAATTTTGGATGAGCAACGCTGGGTCGCGCCTTTAGACGAGCAAATACGGCAAGCGCTGCAAGCAAATTTACAGGCACAGTTACCCAACGCCTGGCTCAGTCAGCACCCACAAGGCCATCCTTCTGCACAGCATTATGTGATCCGCACGGAAGTCCGTGATTTACGGATTACACCGTCACGCGAGGTCAGCATGGATGTAGTGTGGATCATTTATGACGCGAACAGAAACCCGCTCAAGCGGCAGCAGCGCCGCGTAACAGCGGTCTTAAATGATAATAACTACGCCACTATTGCGCCAGCGATCTCAACGTTGTTGCAAGACTTGTCCGACAACATCGCCGTTGATCTCCGTCGCCTAGCTGAGGTACAAGCTACACCGTAGATCTGTACAACGACATTAATGAATCACAACGTCGCGCCACACTGTTGGTGCGGCATATGTACTAGCCCAGGACACGACTTGGTTGGCAGGCATAGGACGAGCAATACCATATCCTTGGGCTAAATCACAGCCCAGGCGCATGAGTGCAACACCGTGGGCAGTCGTTTCCACGCCTTCAGCGATGACTTCTCGCTTAAATGCGCGCGCCAGACCGATGATCGCGCCAATCAAGGCAAGATCATCCTGATCATCGAGCATATCGCGGACAAAACTTTGGTCTATCTTCAAAATATTCGCTGGCAAACGTTTCAAATACGACAAGGATGAATAGCCGGTACCAAAATCGTCGAGCGCAAACCGTACCCCGATTTTCTGCGCGGCCAGCATAAGTTCGTGCACGGACTGGATATCCTGAATGGCGGCTGATTCCAGTACTTCTATTTCCAGACGTTGTGCTGGCAGTTCCGGATACGCCTCAAGAATTTCGCACAACGTATCCAAAAAACCATCACACTGAAAATGCCGGGCAGCGATGTTCACGCTCACAACCCAGTGATGTCCTGCACGCATCCATTCGCGCATATGCTCAAGAGCTCTGCGCATCACCCATTCACCCACCTCAATGATCAAATCACTTTGCTCAATCAACGGCAAAAACTCCATCGGTCCCAGAATGCCCCGCTCTGGATGGTTCCAGCGTAGCAGGGCCTCCATACCAATGACTTGCGCCTCACGCATGTTCACTTTGGGCTGAAAATACAGAACAAGTTCGTTGTTATGTAACGCTTCTCGGATCCGTGCTCGTTGGTTGTGATGCGTTCGCACCTCTTGGTCACGTTGCGCGTCAAACAGGTGATACTTATTGCGACCGCTAATTTTTGCCTGATACATCGCCTGGTCGGCGAAGCGTAACAGCGCATCCGGACTGTGATCGTCGCGAGGATAAATAGCCACGCCGATACTGGCGGACATACTGGTCTGCCGCTGTTCGATCTGATACGGCTGCGCCAGTTCCGCCAATAACAACACCAGATTTTTATCTACTTCGGCCAGATCTGCTTGATTCTGTAATAAAACGACAAACTCGTCGCCGCCCAGACGAGCGACCGGGTTGCCCTCGCCAACGCTACGCTCTAAGCGGCGTGCCACCCGCTGCAACAGCTTGTCAGCAAACTCTTGTCCATATTGCTCGTTGACGGCCTGGAAGTGATCAAGATCGAGCAGACAAACGGCAAGATATTGATTCTGTTCACGCGCAGCATGAATTGCTTTTTGAAAGTGGGTATTGAGTGCACTTCGATTGGCCAGTCCGGTGAGCACGTCATGCCCTGCTTGCCAGGAAATTTGTCGTAATAACTGACGCTGTTCACTCAGGTCTTTAAAAATCAGTACGCAGCCACTGTGCGTACCGTCAGTATGGCGAATCGGTGCCGCAGTGAAATTGATGTCTAGTTGGCGACCATCACGACACCGCAACGCTTGGTTATTCACCTGCATCGTCGTATTTTGCCATTGGATTTTTTGCAAAAAAATCGTCAGCGACGTATGCCAGTCCGGATCTGAAAGCTCAAACACCTGTGTCAGCGGTACGTGGAACGCCTCACTACGATCCCACCCTGTCAATTGTCGCGCAACACGGTTTAACGTCAGTATCCTGCCATGAAGGTCGGTACTAATAACGGCATCACCAATGGAATCGAGCGTCGTTTCTACCCGTTCTTTTTCAGCGATCAGGTCTGCCTGTATTTGCTTACGCTCACTGATATCGACCACCGCGCCAATGGTGCCGGAGAGTTTCCCATCCTTGGTGGTGTACGGCGCTTCATAATAAATAACATCCACATCACGGTTCATCGCGGGGATATTTAGCACCAGTTCTACTTTGTCCAGAAGTTGCTGACTATCTTTGATTTGCAAGTGACTGCTGATCTGCGCCATTAAAGGCAGTAATTCTTGCATCGGACGACCCACTGCTTGCTGCGCGCTGATCCCAAACATCTCTGTCCAGGCGGGATTGACTCCACGGCAATAGTCTTTACGGTCTTTAAAAAAAATCGGAATCGGTAGTGCTGTCAATAACTGCCAGGTAAAGTGCAATTGCTCGCTTTGCTCACTCTGGCTTTTGCGTAAGTTGACAACCAGTTTCTCGATGTCGGCGGCCATACTGTTAAACGTTGAACTCAGCGCCTGCCCTTCTGCAGTGCCGCCACGGCGCATACGTACCGAGTATTCGCCGTGCTGAAACCGATAGTTTGCATCGGCCAGCATTGCTAGCGTGCGCGCGTTGTTGCGCAAAATCAAGGCGAGCAATGTACAGATGCAGGTAAGCAAAAAGCTTGAGAGAATAAGTTGCTGTGAAAGTTTGGTCCAGATCCGGTTTAACGCTGGCGTGGTATTTCCTTCGATTTGTACACGAATACGCTGACCATCTTTTAATGGCATCTCGAGCGTGACACTTTCCGATGCAAGGTGAATGGTCCGCTCAAGCCAGCGTGGTGCATTGACCACCTGAGACAAGCGACGACGCTCAATAGTCTTCGGTGAAGATAACCAGACAATACGCTCAATATCAGGTACATCTTGGATTACCTGCTCGAGTAATCGACCTATACTAGCGACATCCTCTTGGACATTAACTTTAGTCAGATCGCTTTGGAGATAGTGTTGTGCCTGCAATAAAGCACTTTGCTGCAGTTGATGCGCTTCTGCTGTTTCTGCCTGAATAAGTAAGTGATAACGTATTCCAACGACAGCCAATATCAGCAGGAATAATGGAATGAACAAACGTTGGTACAAGCCTTGTTGCAACCAAAACCGCAGGATTTTTCTCAGAGTTTGCACAAATTCGATAACTATTTGAAGTAAAAGTGGATGTAGCTTTTGTCCGACACGTGCAATTTTGCCTACGCTCTCCTGAGTTCTACCTATGATCAAAATCAGGACACAACGAAATGTTACCCCAAGACAACATTTAAGAAAACTGATATTGCTCTTGGCGGCTTTTTATTGCAAAAATATATGATTCCTGGCTCGCAAGAATACCACTTGCAATTCGTATTTGATGAGGGAATCACTGTAAATTGCGGTAAATTGTCGCTGCTTTGGCCTTGATGCCCTACAATGAGCGCATAGAACCATCCGCACCACTCTGTTAGCAATCCCTTTGTATCCTGCCTGTGAAGCAAAAGAGTTGCCGGAACTGTGCTGGCGTCACATGACGTGGTCCCCCTTGGCGACTACCTCCTACTTATCCATCCGAATTTGAAATGACTTCCATGTCCGACTCCGTTGCCTTTAATTCTCTCCCCTTGTCCGCTGCGATCCTAGCTAATCTCGACAGCTTAGGCTACCAGACCATGACGCCGATCCAGGCTGAAAGCCTCCCCGTCGTTCTTCAACAGCGCGATCTGATTGCCCAGGCAAAAACCGGCAGCGGAAAAACAGCTGCGTTCGGCCTTGGAATTTTAGCGAAACTCAATCCAACCTATTTTGCAATTCAAGGTCTGGTTATCTGTCCGACGCGAGAGTTGGCGGATCAAGTGGCGAATGAACTTCGTCGTCTCGCACGGGGGATTGAGAACGTCAAAATTCTAACTCTGTGCGGCGGCACGGCAATGCGACCACAAATCGCCTCACTGGAGCACGGTGCACATATCGTCGTTGGTACGCCGGGGCGACTGATCGACCATATCAGCCGCGGCACGATCAAACTCAACAGCGTGCAGACGCTGGTGCTAGATGAGGCGGATCGCATGGTCGATATGGGTTTTTATGATGATATCTACAGCATCGTCGAAGCCTGTTCACCGCGCCGCCAGACGTTGTTATTTTCTGCCACGTATCCAGACAATATCCGCAAAGCCAGTGAGCAACTATTGCGCGATCCAGTCGAAATCAAGGTCGAATCACAACATGCCGCAAACCATATCGAGCAATTGTTTTATCTGGTCACGCCTGAAGAACGCAATGAAGCCGTCGCCCGTTTACTGCATCACTACCAGCCAGTATCAACGATCGCATTCTGCAATACAAAAATCCATTGCCGAGAATTAACTGAAGAATTACAAGCACAAGGGATCAGTGCGCTGGCATTACATGGCGATCTGGAACAACGTGAACGCGATGAAGTATTGATACGTTTTGCTAACCAGAGTTGTTCAGTACTGGTCGCGACCGATGTCGCGGCACGCGGATTAGACATTCAGACCTTAGGGGCAGTGATCAATGTTGACGTCTCGAAAGATACCGAAGTGCATATTCACCGCATCGGTCGTACGGGTCGTGCGGGCGAAAAAGGGCTGGCCTTGAGTCTGGCAACCCCCAACGAGAAAAAATGGGTCAAACTGATTGCTGAATATCAAGGCGAAGCCGTTACGTGGGCTGATATCAACCTCTTAGAAGCCGCACCAGAACAAACCTTAGAAGCACCGATGATGACGGTCTGTATTTTTGGCGGTAAAAAAGACAAGTTACGACCAGGCGACCTACTTGGCGCACTGACCGCAGATATTGGTCTGCAGAAAGAACAAGTCGGCAAAATCAATGTTTCTGAATTCTCTACCTACGTCGCTATTGACCGCAAAGTCGCCCGTAAAACGGTGGATAAGCTGAGCCACACCAATATTAAAGGGCGACAGTTTAAGATGCGGATTATTGATTGATCAGCTTAGGCTTACTCATCGGCGGCAAGTAACTTACCTGCCGCCAAGCCAAAAGTCAGTGTCATTATCAGGTGCATAAGGCGTTGCCATCGCAGATAGCAACGCTGTACCGGTTTGGTAGAAAAAACCACCGCATAAGTAAAAAAGACGCCTGCCCCAGTGGCGACGCAAACAAGAAGAAGTAGCACGTTGTCGCGCCAGGTCGTCGTCCCCTGCGCTGACAAAGAGGCGATTGCCAGCCAAGTGAAAATTGCCTTTGGATTACTCAGGTGCAGTTTTAGTCCACGCTGATAATGGGCAGCGAATGTCGCGCGAGACTCGGGCAATGACGTCGATGTCGATGCGGTGACAAATACCCTGCGCAACGAAATCAATGCCAGCCAGAACAGGTAGGCTGCGCCAAGCACTTTGAGTAAAACAAGAACCTCCGCATACGTCTGCAACACCCCGGCAAATCCAAGCACAGCCATTGCCCCCCACCATGTCGAGCCAGAGATGATTCCGCAAGCCATCGCCAGCGCTACCCGCCGTCCGTGGTTCATCGCCACGGTCATCAGCGCCAGATTACTGGGACCAGGACTTGCGGTGGCGATCAAATAGGTCAGTACGGCTAGTAAAAAGTCATGCGACATAGGGACTCCGGTGTTAGTGAAAAACCCCTATTAAAGAGGAATCCTTTCACCCTGAGTGATACAGTCGTCAGGTATTTGGTGCGGAACAGTCATCCAGAAACTGGCTTACCATCAACCCAATCCCCGCCCCCACACATTGCGCCAGCACGAACGCTGGAACACTCGCGGGGGAAATGCCAGCGAACGTATCGCTGAACATTCTGCCAAAGGCTGCGGCAGGATTGGCAAATGAGGTTGACGCAGTAAACCAGTAGGCGCAGCCAATGTAAGCCGCCACCATTGCTGCCACTTTTTCAGATGGTGCTTTCAGGATGACCAGTATCAGTCCTGCCGTCGCGACGATCTCGGCAATCCATTGTCCACTGCCACTGCGCACTTTAGTTGATAGCTGGAACAGATTGATATCAAACATAGCGTGCGCAAGCCAAGCACCGAGCAAGGCGCCTGTTAATTGGGCGACAATATACGGCAACAGCAGCTTTTTTTCGAGCGCCCCTCGGATGACCATAATGATCGACACCGCAGGATTAAAGTGCGCCCCACTGACCGGACCGAACACCTCGATCAAAATATACAACCCACCGACGGTTGCTGCGGTGTTGGCGAGTAAGGCAATCGCATCGTTGCCCGCGGCTAGACGCTGTCCCATGATGCCTGAGCCGATCACAATCGCGAGCAGCAATGCGGTTCCTAACAATTCTCCGCTGAGCTTTTTAAGATGGGATGACGACATCGTTAACTCTTTTGTAGTTGCAATAGCGCAGTTTGGCGCTCGGCAGATGACATCGTTTCTAAAGGTAAGCTCAACAATTGCAACATCCGGTAGCCAATCGCCTGTCGGGTCAGGTCAAAAGCATTCTTTTTATCCGATTCAGCGGCATTGGATGGGTCAGGATAGCCCCAATGCACTTTGACGGGGCTGCCTGGCCAGTATGGACATTGTTCTGATGCGGCGCTATCACACACGGTAATCACGATATCCATCACCGGCGCATTGGCGACAGTGAATTCATCCCAGCTTTTGCTGTATGCCGTGCTGGTATCAACGCCGGCGTGTTCCAATGCCTCTAGGGCATAAGGATTGACGCGCCCACTCGGGGCGCTGCCCGCGCTGTAAGCCTTGACGTCTTTGTTCAATTTTTGAGCAAGATGATTGAGCATGCCTTCAGCGAGCACACTGCGTGCTGAGTTATGTGTGCAGAGGATGAGTACGTTGATTGTCATTGCGTCACGCTTGGTAAGTCGATCGTTTATCGGCATCGAGTTGATTAAATTAGGGAAAACAATGTTGAATATGGCTCAACACTGACATGCATCTGCATTTTTAGGTATCTCGCATGCCACACCTTGACAGCAATTTTCGGTAAGGTGCGCCATCAGGGCATTCATTTGATCGTACGCCGCCCTGTACACCAGATTCCGACTCGACCTCTCGATATTGACCAAGCCAGCATTCGTCAGCTCTTTCAAATGAAAAGATAGTGTCGTCGCAGGAATGTCTAAATCTTCCTGCATCACACCAGGCGTGATGCCAGAAGTACCCGCAACGACCAAGGAGCGGAATACTTTTAAGCGAACCGGATGGGCTAATGCGCTCAGCGCTTTGATGATGTCATTGTCGTTCATCCGCATACTTTACCATAATTCGAGAATATTGAAAGTATTGTTTATTCTGGGGTAGGTTCAATCACCCATCAATGGATAACTTTTTAGATATCCACAGGGTCGATTTCCACCGACCATTTCACACGACTTTTTAGGGCGCGCAAGGTAGTGATCCATTCGCGAACAAAGGCTTGCAATGCGGGGCGTGACGCGGACTCGACCAGTAATTGGGCGCGGTCGACATTCGCCACCCGCGTCATGGTCATAGGAATCGGGTCATTCATGGTAATGCCAACATGGGTGGGTAATGCGGCAGCTTGTTGCAGGAAGTCGATCGCTTGCTGTAATTCTCGGGCTTCGGCACGGAGCAAGGCCTGATACATAAACGGCGGCAGTTGCGCTTGTTGCCTTTCAAGCAACAAATCCTGCGCGAAGGCTTCGTAGTTGTGCGCCATCAGTGCGTGATACAGCGGATGGTCGGGGTAGCGGGTCTGAATCAAGACTTCTGACATATTGCCGCCCTCTTTTTGCGCAGTACGCCCAGCGCGACCAGACACCTGCATCAATTGCGCAAACAACCGTTCACTAGCGCGATAATCCTGTGAAAATAGTGCTGCGTCAGGATTGAGCGCAGCAACCAAGGTCAAACGTTTAAAGTCATGCCCCTTAGCAACCATTTGCGTGCCAATCAAGATATCCACATCCCCTTCATGCACACGTTCAAACGCCGCGGCCGCACTTCCCTTAAGCCTAGTCGAGTCGGCATCAATCCGAAACACCTTGGCATCCGGAAAAATTCCCGCCAGACTTTCTTCCATTCTTTGCGTCCCGCGCCCTAAAGGTTGCAAATCAACATTGCCGCAGGTCGGGCAAGAGCGTGGGATACGTTGCTCCAAACCGCAGTGATGGCAACGTAAGCGGTGGTCCCCTTTATGTAGGACTAGATTGGCGGTACAACGCGTGCATTGACTAATCCAGCCACAGGCATCGCAAGCGAGAACTGGGGAATAACCGCGTCGATTTAAAAATAGAAGTGATTGCTCACCTTTCTCAAGACGTAGCTTAATCGAGGCTATTAGTCGTTGAGTTAAGCCATCGCTAGGTTTTTCTCGTTCTAAATTAATGATCTTAACAATTGGCAACACCGCATTTTTGACCGCCCTTTCACGTAAAACAGATAGCCGATAGCGCCCGCTTTGCGCGCCTTGCCAGCTCTCCAGCGACGGCGTGGCGGAGCCAAGTACGACGGGGATCTGTCGTTGACGCGCACGCCAGATCGCCAGATCGCGTGCTGAATAGCGCAAGCCTTCTTGTTGCTTATAAGAAGGATCATGCTCCTCGTCAACGATGATTAATTGCAAGAAAGGCATTGATGCTAGCATTGCTAGCCGTGTCCCGAGGATAATCCTAGCGCGTCCCTGATGGGCCGCCAGCCAATGTAATAACCGTTCGCCCTCGGCCATTCCGCTATGCAATGTGGATAACATCAGCCCCGGAAAACGTGCCCGGATATGCGCTTCAAATTGGGGGGTGAGATTGATTTCTGGCACCAGAATGAGTACCTGAGCATCCTCATTTTGCGCCAAAACCCGAGCGACGGTTTGTAGATAAACTTCCGTTTTCCCACTCCCAGTTACCCCAAATAGCAAATGGGTAGCAAATCCTGACTGTTCGGTGATCGCGTCAACGGCCCCCTGTTGCTCTGCATTAAGGACAGGCTCGTCTATCGGTTGGGCATCGGTCTGGACCGCAAGCTTATCCAGCTTTTTGAGGGCACGCTGCAGAGAAACCGTTTTGATCGCTTTCAGATTTTTGGGCAATGCTGGCAGCGCTACCTCGCCCAATGGACGTTGATAATACTCCGCCGCAAACTGGGCTAATGCCATCCATTCTGGCAATAACGGCGATAATTCGCTCCTGACGGCGATAATATCTTTGATTTTATCCACAGGGACGGCTGTTGTATCGCAGATCTCCACCACGACGCCGACCAATTCTTGACGGCCAAATGGCACGACGACTAATTGCCCAGGAAATGGCGATGTCTGTCCTGTCTGATCCACTAAGCGGTAATCAAACAAGGTGTCAAGTGGTGTGTCCAATGCGACACGCAGGAAAAGTTCTTTCACGACTTAACGATGAGCAAAAATAAAATTGCTAACCATTGATTTTATAAGGTGTTTTTGGGTTTTCCACATCATCTGTGGATAACTTTGTGGAGAAGGCTCTATTGACATTGGTTTTCGCTAGTGTTTATGCGGGTTTAGGGGCGTTGCAAGGTTTACGGGCTTAAAATTATTTCTTTTAAAATCAAACACTTACAAAAATCTACAAGTTTAAAAAAATATTTTTTTAAGATTTTTAATAACGCCCTGAATTTGTGCATAAGTGAGCGGAAAAATACGCAACGGTATAAAAATATCAGCGACCAACCATCTTGTTTTCCAGAGCTTTTGGGCCGCAAACGCTCATGAACACTAGGTGTTGCACAGCAACATGACGCTTGGACGTGATGAAACAGCGATTGTCGTTTTACCAGCACCAAATTTTGCTCTATTTTCAATATTTTTCACGCCTCTAGTCATCTGCTAAACGCCCCACTATTGCGCGTAAATGATTGAACGGTGACGGTCATTTTGACGCATGCGGGGCTCTTTTAACAATCCAGATTCATCTTTATGGCTGTTGCCGTTGACGCCGGCTATATTCATGAACTGTATCGACGAGCACGCTCACTGATTCTGGCGGTGTAAATTGAGAAATACCATGACCCAAATTGAACACATGCCCATGACCTGCCTTCGGTTTACCGTAGGCATCCAAGGTCTGAATAACTTGTTGACGGATTTGTTCTGGTTCGGCAAACAAGATAGCAGGGTCAAGATTCCCCTGCAGCGCAACTTGATTGCCAACCCGTGCCCGTGCCTGTCCCAAATTCACTGTCCAATCGAGTCCAACTGCATCCACACCGATCGCTGCAATCTTTTCCAGCCACAAACCTCCGCCTTTGGTAAAGACAATGGCTGGGATGCGTTTTCCGTCTTTCTCTTTTTGCAGCTTGCCGACGATATCCTGCATATAAGACAACGAAAATTCTTGATAGGCAGCATCGGCCAGCGCACCACCCCAGCTATCAAAAATCATGACCGCTTGGGCACCAGCATCGATCTGCGCGTTCAAATAGTCAGCAACGGCATCGGCATTCACGCGCAAGATGTGATGCATCAGGTCAGGGCGCTTGTAAAGTAAGGTCTTTACTTTATGAAACTCTTTTGAACCTTGTCCTTCGACCATATAGCACGCCAATGTCCACGGGCTACCAGAAAAACCGATGAGCGGTACGCGGCCATCCAGCGCCGTGCGGATTTGTGTGACAGCATCAAATACATATTGCAAGCTGCCAGCTTCAGGCACTTTCAAGGCAAGAATATCTTTTTCATCTTTCAGCGGGCGTTCAAATTTAGGGCCTTCACCTTCTTCAAAATAAAGTCCCAATCCCATTGCATCTGGGACAGTCAGAATGTCAGAGAATAAAATTGCCGCGTCTAACGCGTAGCGATCAATCGGTTGTAATGTGACTTCCGTAGCGAATTGTGGGTTTTTCGCTAGACTCATGAACGAGCCGGCCCCTTTGCGCGTCGCGCGGTATTCGGGCAGATAGCGGCCCGCTTGGCGCATAAGCCACAATGGCGTGTATTCTGTTTCTTCACGTAATAATGCTTTGATAAACGTGTCGTTCTTCAATGGCGAAAAATTATGGCTCATGGGGGCTTTCAAAAAACGGGAATAAGACCTTCGCAACTACTCACAGCAACGCACCAAAAAGTACGGAGGAAGATGCATGAGGCGATCGCATATGGGGCCTAAATGTGTTCTACGATGAACAAAAAAACATCGTCAGTTCGGTTTATCTGACATTATCGCTTAAGCCGCGCCGAACAGCATCTGATCTTGCTCAAGTTGTGCATAACATACTTAATTTCTTTTGAAAAACTGTGGATAACTTTGTGGATAGATTTGTCAAATTTGAGGTTTACTTCTTATTTTTAAAATTCCACTCTAGAGTAAACGTGTAAGCACTTGATTTTATTGAAAATTAATATTCTTAATAATAAAAATGCGTATTTTTATAAAAAAAATCTACTTGACAGTATGTGCATAAGTAAGAATTCGCTTGTCAGACATCTTCTGATCCGATAGCAAATCCAGCGGGCATGCTACGCTTTCAGTGAAGTGAAACTGGTCACTATTCGATCAGAAATGTGCTTAATCTGTATTGATCAAGCACTTAACTGTGCGCTATTTTCAGCTCGCTGCTCTTGAACCTAAAAGCCGTTATCGGCGGATGTGTATAAGGATTCATCCTTTTCAGCGAAACAAAAATAAATACCTATTCAACAACCAATTTACTATATTCAAGATTACCTGGCGGAAACTTTAGCGCTAAACCATTGAGTTTCTCAAAAACAATGCTGGCAATGATCAGATTTCGTTGTGTTTTTGAATTTGCAGGAATGACATACCAAGGAGCTGAGGGCACATCTGTCGCGCTGAGGGCTTTCTCGTAGGCGCGTTGGTAGGCTTCCCAGTGCACCCTTTCTGCGAGATCCTGCATATCGAATTTCCAGTGTTTGTCTGGGTCGACAAGGCGTTCTTCCAAGCGTTCTTTTTGTTCATCTTTGGATATATGCAAAAAGAATTTCAGAACGATGGTGCCGGTCTCAACCAGCATGCGTTCGAAATCACGGATATGTGCATAACGACGCTCGCATTCTGCATCATCGATCCACCCGTGTACTTTGCTAATGAGCACATCTTCGTAGTGACTACGGTTAAAAATCACGATTTCACCTTTACCGGGCACCTCTTGATGGACGCGCCATAGAAAATCACGGTCCTTTTCCGCCACACTTGGTGCTTTAAAAGCCACGGTACGGGCAGCAAGTGGATGAAGTTGTCCAAAGACGCTTTTCACCGTGCCATCTTTACCTGCAGTATCCATACCCTGCAGGATGACTAATAACTTAGGCTCATGATTAGCAGCAAAAACATCTTGCAGATGCGATATCTTTTCAGCTAACTCGGCTGTTTTTGCCTTATCTGCAAGTTTATCTTCTGCGTGGTTGCCGCTAGTGGCCCCAATTAGCTTACGTCCGGCGTCCTGCTCATTGAGTTTTAATAGTGGGGGCAAGTGAAATTGGTCAGCAACGTTCATTATTTAACAGCTTTCATTGAATTGACAAAGATTGCTCAGATAACGCTGGTGCTCAATTTTCAGGCAACGATCCATGACCACAAACATGCCCGCCTCTTCTGCAATACTGGCAGCGTCATTGTTGATAACCCCAGATTGCATCCACAGACAACGCGGCGCAACAAGAATAGCCTCAAGAGCGATAGGAAGCATGTCGTCGGTATTTCTGAAACAATCAACAATATCTATCTGGTGGTGTACAGCGGCTTCTTGCAGGCTGGCATAACAGTATTGGCCAAGCAGCATTTTTCCAGCTTCACGGGGGTTGACGGGAATGATCCGATAGCCCACCGCCTGCATGTACGCGGCAACACCATTGCTTGCGCGATGTACTTTCGGTGATAGTCCTACCACGGCAATCGTTTTACTTTCGCTCAGCAGTTGATGCAGACGCACTGCAAAAGAAGGTTTTCCTTCAAGTGAGTTGTTACATGCGGGAGATGGCATCATTGCTTGTCCTTGAAAACAAAAAGGCAGCTAAAGCTGCCTTTTCATTGTACTGCTTTCGTCGCGTCAATGACGGCAACGAATTAACGCTTCTGACGCAATTTATGAATCGCTGCCAATTGGGCGATCGCGGTTGCCAATTCGACTTGTGCTTGCGCGTAGTCGATCGTCGAATCGCGATTAACCAAAGCTTGCTCAGCCAATTTCTTGGCTTCAGTCGCTTTAGCTTCGTCCAGGTCGTGACCACGAATCGCGGTATCGGCCAAAACTGTCACTGCATTTGGTTGCACTTCCAGCAAACCGCCAGCAACGAAAACGAATACGTCTTCTGCCTGACCAGTTACTTTAATGCGCACCGCACCCGGTTTGATACGGGTAATCAGTGGAGTATGTTTTGGATAAATACCCAATTCACCAGCCTCACCCGGCAACGCGACGAATTCAGCTTCACCAGAAAAAATCAATTCTTCTGCTGAAACTACGTCAACGTGAATAGTGTGTGCCATGTTGGACCCTTTTTGTTCGCTTGAAAAAGCTCTTGCTGCGACGTTACCGCCGCAGCGCTAGTGCTTAAGAATTAAGCAGCCAGTTTTTTCGCTTTTTCGATTGCTTCGTCGATAGTGCCTACCATGTAGAACGCTTGTTCTGGCAAGTGATCGAGTTCGCCGGAAGCGATCATTTTGAAGCCCTTGATCGTGTCTTTCAGCGAAACGTATTTACCTGGTGAGCCGGTAAATACTTCAGCAACGTGGAAAGGCTGAGACAAGAAACGTTGCATTTTACGTGCACGTGCAACGAGCAATTTGTCTTCAGGAGCCAATTCGTCCATACCCAAAATCGCGATAATGTCACGCAATTCTTTGTAGCGTTGCAGAGTACCTTGAACAGCGCGTGCTGTTTCATAGTGCTCTTGACCCACAACTTGTGGATCCAACTGACGGGATGTCGAATCCAATGGATCAACCGCTGGGTAGATACCCAGAGAAGCGATGTCACGGGACAGAACAACGGTAGAATCCAAATGGGCGAATGTTGTCGCTGGAGATGGATCAGTCAAGTCATCGGCTGGAACATACACGGCCTGGATCGATGTGATCGAACCAGTTTTTGTGGATGTAATACGCTCTTGCAGACGGCCCATTTCTTCAGCCAATGTAGGTTGGTAACCCACAGCGGAAGGCATACGACCCAACAACGCGGAAACTTCAGTACCGGCCAGTGTATAACGGTAGATGTTATCCACAAAGAACAGAACATCTTTACCTTCGTCGCGGAAACCTTCAGCGATCGTCAAACCAGTCAAAGCAACGCGCAGACGGTTACCTGGTGGTTCATTCATCTGACCGTACACCATCGCAACTTTGGAGTTTTCTGGATTTTCCAGATCAACCACTTTTGCGTCAGCCATTTCGTGATAGAAGTCATTACCTTCACGAGTACGCTCACCAACACCAGCAAACACGGACAAGCCGCTGTGTGCTTTAGCGATGTTGTTAATCAATTCCATCATGTTAACGGTTTTACCAACACCAGCACCACCGAACAGACCGACCTTACCACCTTTAGCGAATGGGCAAACCAGATCAATAACTTTGATACCGGTTTCCAGCAATTCCTGAGATGGGGACAGTTCGTCGTAGGCAGGGGCTTTACGGTGAATCGATGCTGTCTGCTCGTGGCTGACAGGACCGCATTCATCGATAGGGTTACCCAATACGTCCATAATACGACCCAGCGTTGCTTTGCCGGTTGGTACCATGATTGGATGACCTGTGTTGCTGATAATCATGCCACGACGCAGACCGTCAGAAGTACCCAGAGCAATGGTACGGACAATGCCGTCGCCCAATTGCTGCTGAACTTCCAAAGTCAACTCGGAGCCTTCCATTTTCAAGGCGTCATAAATCTTAGGCATCGCGTTACGTGGGAATTCAACGTCCACCACAGCGCCGATACACTGAACGATTTTGCCATTAGCCATGTTCGTTCCTTCAATAATTATTTGTACAGTTTAGACCGCTGCCGCGCCGGCGACGATCTCGGAGAGCTCTTTGGTAATGGCAGCTTGACGGGTTTTGTTATAAACCAGTTTCAACTCACCAATCACGCTACCTGCGTTATCACTTGCTGATTTCATCGCCACCATACGGGCCGACTGTTCAGACGCCATGTTTTCAGCCACTGCTTGGAAAATCAGCGCTTCGACATAACGGATCAGCAATTCATCAATCACCGTATTAGCATCTGGTTCATAGATGTAATCCCAAGCATGGGAAGATTTATCTACTGCCAAGCGATCCGCTGTTAGAGGCAATAATTGCTCCATCACCGGCTCTTGCTTCATGGTGTTAACAAATTTGGTATAACTTAGGTAAACCGCGTCGAGTTTGCCTTCCTGATAGGCATCCAGCAAAACTTTGACTGGGCCAATCAATTTATCGAGGTGAGGAGCATCGCCCAATTGAATTGCATGGGAAACTACTTCTGCACCGATACGATTCAGGAAGCCTAAACCTTTATTACCAATTGCGACCGCTTCTACTTTTGAACCCTTACCTTCGAGTTCACGCAATTTGTTGGTGACTAAACGCAACACGTTAGTGTTCAAGCCACCGCACAAACCTTTGTCTGTCGTCACAACGATCACTCCGACCTTCTTGGAGTGATCTTGTTGAACCATGAAAGGATGCGTGTACTCTGGGTTGGCTTGTGACAAGTTAGCAGCGATATTACGAATCTTTTCACTGTACGGGCGAGCCGCACGCATCCGGTCTTGCGCTTTACGCATTTTGGACGCAGCGACCATTTCCATCGCTTTCGTGATTTTCTTCGTATTTTCTACGCTTTTAATCTTGCCACGTATCTCTTTGCCTGCAGCCATGAGTATTGACTCCTTCTAGCTACAGTAAATTAATAGGCGCCGGATTTTTTGAAATCAGCAATTGCGGCAGCCATGGCAGCTTCGCCATCTTTGTCCAGTTGCTTGGTTTCTTCGATCTTTTGCAACAAAGCAGCGTGACTTGTCTTCATGAAGTTGTGTACGCCAGCTTCAAAAGCCAATACTTGCTTAACAGGTACATCATCCAAGAAGCCTTTGTTCACGGAGAACAAAGTCACAGCCATCAAAGAGATAGACAATGGAGCATACTGTGCTTGTTTCAGCAATTCAGTAACACGGGCACCACGATCCAACTGCTTGCGGGTTGCTTCGTCGAGGTCAGATGCGAACTGAGCAAACGCTGCCAATTCACGATACTGCGCCAAGTCAGTACGAATACCGCCGGACAAGTTTTTGATCACTTTAGTCTGCGCTGCACCACCAACACGGGAAACCGAGATACCAGCGTTAATCGCTGGACGGATACCGGCGTTGAACAGGGATGTTTCCAAGAAGATCTGACCGTCAGTAATCGAAATTACGTTGGTTGGAACGAATGCGGAAACGTCACCAGCTTGAGTTTCAATGATAGGCAATGCTGTCAGAGAACCTGTTTTACCTTTAACTTCACCTTTAGTGAATGCTTCAACGTAGTCTGGGTTCACGCGCGCTGCACGTTCGAGCAAACGGGAGTGCAGGTAGAACACGTCACCTGGGTAAGCTTCACGGCCTGGTGGGCGGCGCAGCAACAGGGAAACCTGACGGTAAGCCACAGCTTGTTTAGACAAATCATCATAGATGATCAGTGCATCTTCACCGCGGTCACGGAAGTATTCGCCCATCGCGCAACCGGAGTAAGCGGAAACGTATTGCATCGCTGCAGATTCAGCAGCAGTCGCAGCAACAACGATGGTGTATTCCATTGCGCCGTGGGCTTCGAGAGCGCGCACAACGTTTTTAACGGAAGAAGCTTTTTGACCGATCGCTACATAGATACATGTAACGTTCTGGCCTTTTTGGCTGATCACCGCATCAATCGCAACGGCTGTTTTACCAGTTTGACGATCGCCAATGATCAATTCGCGCTGACCACGACCAACTGGTACCATCGCATCGATGGACTTGATACCGGTTTGCAGAGGTTCAGACACGGATTGACGAGCAATAACGCCTGGCGCGATTTTTTCGATCGGTGCAGTCAATTTAGCATTGATTGGACCTTTGCCGTCGATTGGCTGACCCAGCGCGTTAACAACACGACCGCGCAGTTCAGGACCGATAGGCACTTCCAGAATACGACCAGTACATTTCACTGTGTCGCCTTCGGAGATGTGTTCGTAGTCACCGAGAATAACGGCGCCAACGGAATCACGTTCCAAGTTCAATGCCAGACCAAATGTATTGCCTGGGAATTCCAGCATCTCACCTTGCATCGCGTCAGACAGACCGTGGATGCGGCAGATACCGTCGGTAACGGAAATAACCGTACCTTGATTACGAATCTCAGCTTGGTCGCCAAGGCCTTGAATCCGGCTCTTGATCAACTCACTGATTTCAGATGGGTTGAGTTGCATACTAACTCCTAATATTTATTACGTTCTTACGCGGTCAGGGCTACGTGCATTTTTTGCAGCTTAGCGCGAACCGACGTGTCGAGCACCTGATCACCAACCACGATGCGCACACCGCCGATCAAAGCAGAATCTACTTTTACGGTAGGATGCAGTTTGCGGCCAAATTTCTTTTCCAATGTCACTGCCAGGTCGCTTAACTGGTCTGCCGATAATTCGAATGCGCTTGTTACTTCAGCATCTGCAGCGCCTTCAAAGGCGTTTTTCAGAGCGTGAAATTGGAAAGCGATTTCAGGCAGCAAAGTCAGGCGATCATAGTCAGCAAGTGTATCTACGAAGTTTTTGGCTTCAGCAGTTACTGGCGATTTGAGCGCAGACAAGAAAATCTCAGCTTTTTGTGAAGCCGAGACTTTTGGGTTGTGTGCAAGAGCTTGTACATCGGAATTCGCACCCACATTACCCATTTCAGTGACCAGTTCCGACCAAGCGGACAGGTTACCGGTTTGAGCAACACGGAATAGCGCTTCTGCGTAAGGACGAGCGATCGTTGCGAGTTCGGCCATGATTACAGCTCGGTTTTCAGTTGAGTCAACAGATCTGCGTGAGCGGATGCGTTGATTTCACGTTTCAGAATTTGTTCTGCGCCTTTGACTGCTAATGTAGCAACCTGGTCGCGCAATTCTTCGCGTGCTTTAGTAACTTGATTTTCTGCATCAGCTTGAGCAGCCGCTACAATGCGACCAGCTTCCGCGTAGGCAGTGTTCTTGGCTTCTTCGATGATCAATTGTGCGCGTTTTTCTGCGTCAATGATACGTTTCTGGCCTTCATCACGCGCACCAGCCAATTCAGCTTGCACACGCTTTTCAGCAGCTTGCATTTCAGCGCGGCCACGGTCGGCAGCTGCCAGTCCGTCAGCGATTTTCTTAGCACGCGCATCGAGCGCGTTCATCAGTGGCGGCCACACAAACTTCATTGTGAACAATGCCAAGATGAAGAAAACCCCAAACTGAACAAACAAAGTTGAGTTAAGGTTCACGGTAATTCCTTATCTAGATGGATCAAGCCAGAAGTCGTCGACTTCCGGCACGAAAAGGAAAGACTATTAAGCGTGGAACGGGTTTGCGAACGCGAACAACATAGCGATACCAACACCGATCAAGAACGCAGCGTCGATCAGACCAGCCAGCAAGAACATTTTAGTTTGCAATGTATTCATCAATTCTGGTTGACGTGCAGACGCTTCCAAGTATTTACCACCCATGATAGCGATACCGATACAAGCGCCGATCGCGCCCAAGCCGATGATCAAACCGCAAGCCAAAGCAACAAAAGATAAATCAGTCATGACATTTCCTTAAAAGTTAAAAATAATAAAAAGCTAAAACCAAAAACTAAAACTAAAACTAAAACAATACTTACTACTTATTGCAATCTTAATGATGTTCGTGCGCTTGTCCAACGTAGACCAAGGTCAGCATCATGAAAATAAACGCTTGTAAAAACACGATCAAAATATGGAAAATCGCCCAGATGGAGCCTGCAATCAGGTGACCTGCAACACCAAATACTGTTGCCATTGAACCCAATAAAGCGATCAACAAGAACAATAATTCGCCTGCAAACATGTTACCGAACAGTCGCATACCCAGGGAGACCGTTTTTGCCGCGAATTCGATGACTTGCAGAATCAGATTGAATGGTGCCATTTTGATGCCGAATGGTGCAGAGACCAGTTCGTGCAAGAAACCACCCAAACCTTTGATTTTTACACTGTAATAGAGCATCAGTGCCAATACACCCAAGGAAATACCAATTGTGCCATTCAAATCAGCTGTTGGTACAACACGGTGGTGCATGTCTGCCAAGGATTCAGGCGCAACACCCAAGCCTACTAATAAGCGGAACAAGCCTGAGAACAAATCTACTGGCAAAAAGTCAAGGGCGTTCATCAAAGCGACCCAGATGAACACGGTCAACGCCATCGGAGCGATGAACGTGCGGTCACCATGTACGATGCCTTTGGATTGCTCTTCCACCATTTCAACCAGAATTTCTACAGCCGCTTGGAAGCGACCTGGCACACCGGAAGTGGCTTTGCGTGCAGCCAGCCACAGCACAAGGCTACCGACGATACCGCAGAACACGGACCAGAAAATGGTGTCGTAATTCAAGATGGAAAAATCAACGATTTTATCTTGATGATGTGTCGATAAATGTCCTAAGTGATGGACAATATATTCTGACGCTGTTGGTGCGTTCTCGGTTGCGCTCATGGTCGTTGTCTAAAGAGTAAAATGAAATAACTTTTCAGTACTACGATGAAGGCGATCAAAAAAGCCGGCCAGTTGACATCGTGGTACAAGGTAACAACTGCACCCATTAGGGCAATTGTTAGTCCAATCTTGATAAATTCACCGAAGAAAAAACTCATCGGGTTGGCTCCTCCAGGCTTTCGTGCGCTCATCGTCAGGCGCAACGCGAAAAAAGCGTTTGGAATTGCACAGCACAGTCCGCCTAACAAGGCTGAAAATGCTAAAGAAATCGTCCCAAATACACCAGCAAACAGCGCGACGACCAGAGCTGCCGTCATTTGCAGCAGTACGATACGCGCCATGCTTTCCTCACTTAATTTATAGATCTTGCTCGAATTTACCGCATTTGCCTCGAAATATTATCGGGCAGCGTAAATCCTTGCCTATCAAAACCACGGAATTATACGTGGTAGTGCGTAATAACGTCAAACGATACCTTCAGTGCACCAGAATGAGACACTGCCTGTTTTTTTATCAACGCTCACTATTCTGGCTTAGCTGCGCCAGCCATATCTGGCCTTGCTCCCAGACGCCCAGGCCCGATTCGCCATTGATATGTCCCTTTGCACCAACTGAGTGAAATTCACTTTCCCAACATTTGGCCCAATGCTGGCTCAACGCGAAGTCGCACCATGGGTCATTATCGGACGCAACCACCACGCTAGCGACCGCTAAGCGAGTTTCTGGCATAGGACTAAAACTGGGTTCAGGAAAGGTAGTTTGTCCTACATCGGGAGGCGCTACCAAAAATAATCCTTTTACCTGTTTCACGTGTAACGCCGATGACTTGAGCGAAGAAATCCAATGTACAGCTAAAGCACAGCCGAGACTATGGGCTACTAAAATGACGTCATCCTTACACTCATCGACATAGCGCGTTAATTGCGCCATCCATAAGTCAAGTTCTGGCTGTTCCCAATTTTCTTGTTGTACGCGCACGACATTGGGCATGCTTGCTTCCCACAAACTTTGCCAATGTTGTGGACCTGAGTTGTATAAACCGGGGAGAAGTAAAAGTTTCACGTGGAACGAACATAAAAAGTTAAAGGACTCGTTCAGACAACGAGGACGAAAAAAAAGCTGCAAAACCTGACTGGGTTTGCAGCTTCGTTGTTGAATTTATTGACCGCGTATTTTTAAGATTACGCCATCAAGCGAATCAAGATCGGCAAAATCAATGACCATTTGTCCCCTGCCCTTGCTTCCCATTTTCAAGGTCACTTGCGTTGCAAGCAAGTCGGACAACTCTTCCTCAAGCCGGGTGATGTCACGCGACTTTTCAGCTTTGTCACGCGGCTTACCAGTCGCAGTCATTTCAGAGGTAGTTTTGGCAACGAGCTTCTCCGCTTCACGTACTGACATGCGCTTAGCAACGATCTGGTTCGCTAACTGAATCTGTGTTGCGGCATCAGTCACTAACAAAGAACGTGCATGCCCCATATCAATATCACCGGCCATCAACATGGTTTGTACAGGCTTGGCCAGATTGAGCAAACGCAGCAAATTGGACACGGCACTGCGTGAACGACCAACGGCGGTCGCTGCCTGCTCGTGAGTGAACGAGAAGTCAGTAATCAGACGATGAATACCTTGTGCTTCTTCCAATGGATTGAGATCTTCACGCTGGATATTTTCAATCAGGGCCATTGCTGCCGCGGCCTGGTCATCCACATCCTTCACCAGCACTGGCACTTCTTCCAGCCCTGCCATTTGTGAAGCGCGGAAACGTCGTTCACCAGCAATAATTTCGTAACGAGTGACACCGTTATTTTGGCCGATCGGACGGACCAAAATTGGTTGCATCAGACCTTGTGCCTTGATAGAAGCGGCTAGTTCGGCCAATGCGCCCTCGTCCATACGCGTACGCGGCTGATACTTACCAGCCTGCATATGTTGCACTGAGAGGCTGGTAGGCGCACCAGTAACGGTTGGTACGGCGTCAGCAAAGTCTCCTGCACCACCCAACAATGCATCCAGACCACGACCTAGTCCTTTTTGTTTTTTGATGACCATATTCATTTTTCTAACTGTTTAATTCTTTCGACCATTTCGGCACCAAACGCAATATATGCTTGCGCACCTTTCGACGAGGGATCAAAGACGACGCCAGGGATGCCGTAGGATGGCGCCTCCGCAAGACGGACATTGCGTGGAATTAGGGTTTTAAATACCTTATCGCCAAAATGCTGCTCCAACTGATCAGAGACTTGCTGTGATAAGGTCATGCGCGGATCAAACATCACACGTAATAAACCAACGATTTTCAAATCCGGATTCAGATTTGCAGAGACTTTTTTGATGGTATTGGCCAGATCTGACAAACCTTCGAGCGCATAGTATTCGCATTGCATTGGAATAATGACGCCATTGGCGGCACATAAACCATTGAGTGTCAGCATCGATAACGCTGGTGGGCAGTCGATCAGAATGAAGTCGTAATCATCGCTGACCAGTGCCAGCGCATCACGCAGACGCTTATCACGGTTTTCTAATTCGACCATTTCAACTTCAGCACCCGCCAACTCGCGGTTCGCTGGCAGCACATCGAAACGACCAGATTCAGAGCGCAAACGTGCCGTCGCCACATCGGTAATACCGAGTAAAACTTCATACACAGAAGACGTCAACTTGGCTTTGTTGATCCCCGCGCCCATGGTGGCGTTACCCTGGGGGTCGAGATCGACCAGCAATACGCGCTGGTCTAATTTTGCCAGTCCGGCGGCAAGATTAACGGTGGTTGTGGTTTTGCCCACGCCACCTTTTTGGTTTGCTACACAAAATATTTTTGCCATACAGGTTTTCCGTGGGTGAGTCAGACTGGTAATTTTTTAACAAAGACAAGATGGCGTTCAGCTTGCAAGCCTGGGACCGACAAGGCTTGCATGCTTATGACTTGCCAACCTTGCGGTAAACGTTCGATTTCCTGCTCCGGTGCAACACCTTTCATGGCTATAAACTGCCCGCCATCAGCCAGTAAGTGACCCGACCAATTGATAAAATTACATAATTCAGAAAAGGCACGTGACGTAATTACGTCAAATTTTTCAGCGACGTCCAACGCCTCGACACGTCCGGTATGGACCGTCACATTACGCAAACCCAATTCTGTTTTTGCCTGATTCAGAAAAGCTGTTTTTTTACTGACCGTGTCGATCATGGCAATCTTCGTATCAGGGTAAGCAATCGCCAGCATCATGCCGGGCAATCCACCGCCCGCACCGACATCCAAGACATTTCTGGCGTTTGCAAATGCTGGTACAGCAGACAGCGAATCAAGCAAGTGTTGCTTCACCATTTCTTTTGGATCGCGAATTGCTGTTAAATTGTAAACAGCGTTCCATTTGGATAACAGTAACAAATAAGCAATCATCTGATCGATTTGCCCATCTGTCAGAGGCAGTCCTAATTCTTGCACGCCATCAGCGAGCATTTTCCGTAAACTACTTGTATCGTTGATACTCATCAAGCCTCTCCTGCTACGGGCGTTGTTTCTTCCAGCACCTCTGGTGCGGCGGCAAATTCTTTAAACCCGCGTTTTTTTAAGTGCACCAATAACAGTGAAATCGCTGCCGGTGTCACGCCAGAGATACGCCCACATTGTCCTAGTGTTTCTGGCTGATGCTTGTTCAGTTTCTGGCGGACCTCAATCGACAAGCCATTGACTTCCATATAATCAAAACCGACTGGCATTATGAGGTTTTCAAAATAAGCGTGACGCTGTACTTCTTTGGCCTGACGATCAATATATCCTGCATATTTGACCTGAATCTCAACCTGCTCACGGACGGCTTCGTCAGTAACGCCAGGTCCTGCAAGTGCTTGCCCTTCGGCACCGACCAGTCCCATCAAACTGTTATAGGTCACTTGCGGACGGCGCAACAAATCTGCCAGCGAGTATTCTCGTTCCAGCGCCTTACCGACGACGCGTTCAGCTTCTTCAGCTGCAACGATGCGAGGATTGACCCAAGTAGAACGCAGGCGTTCCATTTCACGTGCAACACTTTCACGCTTTTGTTCAAACAAAAGCCATTGTGCATCACTGACGCAACCTAACTGGCGACCGATTTCTGTCAAACGCATATCAGCGTTGTCCTCACGCAGACTCAGACGGAATTCTGCGCGGCTGGTGAACATACGGTACGGCTCTTGCACACCTTTAGTAATGAGATCATCCACCAATACGCCAAGGTAGGCCTCATCACGACGTGGCACCCAAGCATCTTTACCTTGCGTTTGTAGCGCGGCATTCAGGCCTGCCAGCATCCCTTGGGCCGCCGCTTCTTCGTAGCCCGTGGTACCGTTAATCTGTCCGGCAAAAAACAAACCATTGATCTGACGTGTTTCTAAAGAAGATTTCAAGCCACGTGGATCAAAGTAATCGTATTCAATCGCATAGCCTGGACGCAGGATGTACGCATTCTCCATACCACGCATAGAGCGGACTAAGTCCAACTGTACATCAAATGGCAGACTGGTAGAGATACCATTAGGATAAAATTCGTTCGTGGTCAACCCTTCCGGCTCAAGGAAGATCTGATGTGACTCTTTACTGGCGAAGCGATGAATTTTATCTTCAATCGATGGACAGTAACGTGGACCAACGCCTTCGATCACACCGGTGTACATCGGACTGCGATCTAAACCTGCACGGATAATGTCGTGGGTTCGCTCGTTGGTATGCGTAATCCAACAAGGCACCTGCTTAGGGTGCATCGCTGCATTACCCATATACGAGAAAACTGGGACTGGATCGAGATCGCCTGGCTGCTCTTGCATCACAGAGAAATCGATACTGCGGCCATCAATTCTTGGTGGCGTACCTGTTTTCAAACGCCCCTGTGGCAAAGCCAATTCTTTCAGACGGGCTGACAGCGAGATCGCCGGTGGGTCACCTGCTCTACCTGCGGAGTAGTTATTCAACCCAACATGGATCTTCCCATCAAGGAAAGTTCCTGCGGTTAGGACGACCGCCCTTGCGCGAAAACGGATACCAACCTGCGTCACAGCACCTACGACACGATTACCTTCGACAATCAAATCATCCACTGCCTGCTGAAACAGCCACAGATTAGGCTGATTCTCCAGACGACTACGAATCGCTTGTTTGTATAAAATCCGGTCAGCTTGCGCTCTGGTTGCACGGACCGCGGGGCCTTTGGATGAGTTAAGGATACGAAACTGAATACCCGCCTCATCCGTGGCGATTGCCATTGCACCACCCATGGCATCGACCTCTTTTACCAGGTGACCTTTACCAATGCCACCTATCGATGGATTACAGGACATCTGACCAAGGGTCTCGATATTGTGGGTCAATAACAATGTGGACTGACCCATACGCGCGGCGGCGAGGGCAGCTTCTGTACCGGCATGACCACCGCCGACAACAATCACATCAAATTCTTTTGGATAAAACATGGCTGGCTTCTGACAAACAAGGACTCTGAGAGGCACGATTATAGTTTGTTTTCACGTTGAAGCCGTTTTCAAATTGTGAATCTTCAAAAAATAAGTCCCAATGTTTCACGTGAAACATTGGGACTTATCGTAAAAACATATCTTCCAAATGAAAACAACGCCTAATTTTTAAGCAAAAAAGAATTTACATGCTTTATCACAAACACGTTGGCGATTGTTTCACGTGAAACAATTACTTCAAAAATCCGTCATACGTCGTCTTACAAATCAATGCGATGACCACAAACAAGAACATTTTTCGCACAAACCCCGTACCGTGTTTAATCGCCATATGCGAACCGGTTAGCGATCCTCCGACCTGACACACGGCCATCAAACCGCCTGTCAACCATAATACATGACCGCTGAAACCGAACCATGCCAATGCCGATGCATTACATGCCACGTTCAATACTTTAGCAACCGCAGAAGCCCGTAAGAAATCGTACCCAAAAAAACGTACAAACAGAAACATAAAAAAGCTACCTGTTCCCGGGCCAAAGAAACCGTCATAAAAGCCAATTGCCCCGCCAACTGCCATTCCTAAGAGAACCTCTTTCTGACCAGAGAACACTGGTTTATCCAAAGAGCCAAACTCTTTTTTCTTGAAGGTATAAATTGCCACGCCAACCAACACGAAGGGTAACGCCTTACGCAATTGTTCCGGCGATATATGCGTCAATAGATAAGCACCAGCAAAAGAAAAAACAAATGCCATCAGTGCGGCTGGGATTGCCATCGCCCAGCGAATCTGAACTTTACGTAAATAATTTTTAGCCGCGACACTCGTCCCCCAGATACCAGCAAATTTATTCGTCCCCAACAAGGTTGCTGGTGCAGTGCCGGGCAACAAAGAAAATAGTGCTGGCACTTGCACCAAACCACCTCCGCCGACGATCGCGTCCACGAATCCAGCAAAAAAAGCTACCCCCCCTAACAGCAACAAATCTACCATGTCATTAACCTTCATCCAAAATTCAAACAATTAAGCTCTACACATAGAATACATACCACTTTGCTTAAATAGCAAAGTTCTGGCAAGCTACAGAGGATAGCAAGTCTGCACACAGTCAGGTCGTACAGTTTTCAGAATCTTTTACCAGAACAGGAAAAACAGCCCCATGAATAACTTCGAGTTCCAGACCGTCCCACATCTCATCAGCCACACGGGTGCCGCGAAACAATTAGGAAAAACCATCGCCCTACACTATCCTACCGTCAAACATGTGCTGTTAGTGACTGACGCTGGTTTTCTAAAAACCGGCTTAGTCCAACCCGCGATCGACGACATCAAAGCAACGGACCGTAACGTGAGTGTTTTTTCGGATGTTGTCGCTGATCCACCGGAAGCAGTTGTCTTACAGGCCGTCGCGCAAGCCAGAGAACAACGAGTTGATCTGGTCGTCGGGTTCGGTGGTGGTAGCTCGATGGACGTTGCCAAACTCATCGCAGTCCTCGCTGGCAGCGAACAAGAACTCAGCACTATGTACGGCATCGGCAACGTCAAAGGTCAACGCCTGCCATTAATCCAAATCCCTACGACCGCCGGCACTGGCTCGGAAGTCACCCCTATCTCTATCGTCACAACGGGGGCCACCACTAAAATGGGTGTGGTTGCGCCGCAGTTATATGCCGACATTGCTATTCTCGATGCAGAACTCACACTAGGCTTACCTGCCGCCGTTAGCGCAGCGACGGGTATTGATGCGATGGTCCACGCCATCGAGGCCTACACAACTAAACACAAAAAAAATCCCCTCTCAGACATGCTGGCGCGCCAGGCGCTACAGCTGTTATGGAACAACATCCGCACCGTTTGTCATGAGCCCAAAAATATGGCTGCACGCCAGGCAATGCTGCTAGGCGCCTTGCTTGCAGGGCAGTCATTCGCCAATGCTCCTTGCGCTGCTGTACACGCCCTTGCCTATCCGATCGGTGGCATCTTTCACGTACCACATGGCCTGTCAAATTCGCTCGTATTACCGCCCGTGTTACGGTTCAACGCCCCAGTTGCTCACCATCAATATGCCGAACTGGCTGACATCATCGCACCCAACGAGCATGGCAGCAGCCACGCCAAAAGTGCAGCCCTGATTAACGCCCTTGAACATCTGGCAGAAGAATTGGGTATCGCCACCCGCTTACACCAGGTCGGAATCAGCAGCAATGACCTTGACCGCCTGGCAACAGATGCGATGCTGCAAACCCGCCTCCTAGGAAACAATCCTCGTGAGATTGATTGGCAACACGCACGCCACATTTATGCAGAAGTTCTCTAACCGTTGCGTCTCTGAGTTGCAATTTGTCGTGCAATCAAGCATCACCACTGGTTGCACAGACAGAAACATTTTGTAATACTTTTAATTTATTTTTAAAACCTTGATGTAGTTATACTTTACAAATTAACTATAAATTTTGAGGAGAACAAATGCGCAATCAGTTCGAGAATAAGATGTTTATCTCTCGCATTATCTGCAGTGCCATTGTATTGCTGTCCGCCGCCAATGCGATGGCCGACAGCAGTATAGAACCAGGGTCCATCGAAAAATGTAACCGTAACTTCGGTACCCTCGCCGTTGCCGAACCACAAAGCCAGATTCTGACTTATCTTGGACGCTACAGCCTCGGCTCGCCGTCAACCATGCTGCGCATGATCGTTCAGGAATCTGGCTGCTTCACCGTTGTCGAGCGTGGCGTTGCCATGCAAAATTTGCAGCAAGAACGTGCCTTGGCCGCGGGCGGTCAATTGCAAGAAGGTTCCAATGTCGGGACAGGACAAATGCAAGCGGCAGATTTTGTCATGACGCCATCTGTTCAGTTCTCTGATGACTCTGGTGGATTGGGTGGTACCGTCAGTGGTCTCTTAGGCAAAATGGGCGGCGTACTTGGCGCGATCGGTGGACTGGCCGGTGGTGTCAAATTCAAAGAAGCAGAAACCACGCTACTGCTAGCAGACGTACGTTCAGGTATTCAGGTAGCAAGTGCCGAAGGACAAGCCAGCAAAATGAATTTCAGCCTGAGCGGTTGGGGTTGGGGTAGCATGGGCTGGGCCAGCGCTGGCGGTTATAGCAAAACGCCAGAAGGTAAACTGATCGCTGCCAGTTTGCTCGACAACTACAACAAAATCGTCTTGTCAGTACGTGACAAACCACAGTTGATACAATCGACTTCCCACAGCTCAAAAGCCAATGCGGCAAACTCTATCCAAAGCACCAATAGTAGCCGCCCATCGATCATTTCGAGCGCGTCAGCGGCTCCGGTACCTGCTAATGTGATACCGGCCGCCCTAGTAGGGATGTACACGACCCAATTTGATGGCGATGACCAAGGTAAAGTCAATGTGATGGTCAGTAGCAGCGGTAAAGTGACAGGAATGGGAAGTTCTACCAAATTCAAAATCAATTTCTCTGTCGTCGGCAATATCACTGCCAACGGTGAACTGAATCTGGTTGGCACAGGCAAGGCAGGTGGGGCAAGATATATAGGCACCATCGACCCGCAAAACGGTGCCGTCATGGGCATGTGGCAATTCGATGACGGAAGTAACAAGCAAGGTACGTTCAGCGGTCACAAGCAATAAAACTTAAATAGGGAGAGCAAAAAATAGCTCTCCCTTTTTTATGTTGAACGTGAAACGTGATCGTCGGACTCAACCAATAAGGCGGCTGCACCCCACCCCACCCCAACCCACCCAACTGTTTCACGTGTAACTAAATACCCAGAAGCGATTTTTCTTGTGGACAAAGGTGGGCTTATGCACAAGCAATCACCCGACACAAAAAAAAACAGAAAAACAACATCAATAATGCTGATCCCAAATGCCTGTGGATAGCATCGTACTTTTCCACAAGCATGCCGGACACTAATTTTGGTTTTTAACCCATTCATCGTGTGGATAACAATCATCTTCTCCACAATAACGTGACCAACCCCGCAAACGTCTAAACTCAAACAGGTTTTAAGCCTCTTTGGCGGCGATTTAGACCCAAACACTACAATGCCGCAAGCCATCAAAAAAAATCGCCCCTACGTACCTCAAAAGAGCTACAAATAACAAGCGGAGGTTACAAGCGAGGTACAGAAAACAAAACGCCTCACAAATTACTTTGTGAGGCGTAAATTAGCTTAAGAATCGACTAAACAAGGAACCACGTTAATGCGTGCCGACGCTCCGTTTAGACCCGAACAGTGCCGCCAATTCACCGACGATTCCTTTGCGAAATAACAAAACACAGACAATAAAGATAAATCCAGTGACCAACGTCACCGAATCACCAAGTGTGCGGAACCACTCAATATGCGAGACATCCGCCATCCAAGCACCGATATCGCCCAATTTATCCTCAAGCGCGATAATGAGCACCGCCCCAACCATCGGGCCTACCATCGTGCCAAGACCACCAACGAGCGTCATTAATACCACCAGTCCGGACATCGCCCAGTGTGCATCGGTCAGCGTCTCAAAACCAATCACCACGGTCTTCGTTGCACCCGCCAGACCAGCGATTGCCGCGGATAAGACAAACGCCAACAATTTATACCTATCCACATCGTAACCAAGCGAGACGGCGCGTGGCTCATTTTCCTTAATGGCTTTGAGCACTTGACCGAAAGGAGAATGAATCGTGCGGACAATCAACGCAAAACCCACGATACAAATCGCCAACACCACGTAGTACATCGTCAAATCTGAACTCAGATCGGCACCGAAAAACTTCCCACGAGGCACACCTTGCAAACCATCTTCACCACCGGTGAACTTCGCCTGCAAAAACACAAAATACAACATTTGTGCCAGCGCCAAGGTGATCATCGTAAAGTAGATCCCTTGGCGACGAATCGCCAATAATCCCATCACCAAACCGATCGCCGCAGAAACGGCGACACCAGCGACCATCCCTGCCTCAAACGACCAACCTGCATCACGTAAGGCGTAACCAGTGGCATAACCCGCAGCGCCAAAAAACGCCGCATGGCCGAACGATAGCAATCCAGTGAAACCAATCAACAAATTGAATGCGCAAGCAAATAAAGCAAAACACAATACCTTCATCAAAAACACTGGATAGGCAATTTGCGGTGCGACCAACAGCAAAATCAGAGCAATCCCATAAGCAATTTTTTTAATCATTTCAGCTCCGATTATTTCTCTTTACCGAACAAGCCAGCAGGGCGAATCATCAACACAATGGCCATGATAATAAACACCACCGTCGCGGATAACTCAGGATAAAACACGCGTGTCAGACCTTCGATCACACCAAGACCAAGACCCGTCAGAATCGAACCGAGAATCGAGCCCATCCCCCCAATCACCACCACTGCAAACACAGTAATAATCAGGTTAGAACCCATCAGCGGTGACACCTGAATAACCGGCGCCGCTAACACGCCTGCAAACGCTGCCAACGCCACGCCAAAACCGTAGGTCAGCGTCACCATCAACGGTACATTCACACCAAAAGCCTCGACCAGTTTGGGGTTTTCAGTGCCTGCACGGAGATAAGCACCAAGCTTTGTTTTTTCGATCACAAACCACGTTGCAAAACACACCGCAAGCGACGCCACAACAACCCACGCACGATAATTAGGTAAGATCATAAAACCCAGATTCGTTGCCCCACTAAGTGCTTCCGGAACTGAGTAAGGCTGTCCAGAAACACCGTAGACAGAACGAAAAATTCCTTCGAGCATCAAGGTGATACCAAACGTCAGCAACAGCCCATAAAGATGATCGAGTTTGTATAACCAGCGCAACATCGTACGCTCAATTACGATCCCAAAAACCGCCACGATTAACGGTGCGGCGATCAGCATGCACCAGTAATTAATCCCAAAATATTCCATGCCCATCCAGGCAAGAAAAGCGCCCATCATATACAACGCGCCATGCGCAAAATTGATCACATTAAGCAAGCCAAAAATGACCGCCAGCCCTAGTGATAACATTGCGTAAAACGACCCATTCACCAGGCCAAGTAATAACTGTCCCAGCATCGCCTGTAGCGGAATACCAAATATTTCCATGGCACTCTTCGAAAAAAATCACCTGTTAAAAAAACAGATGCAACTCAGAAAAAGTAAGTGCCCAACAGAGGTCAGACACTTACCGAAGCAGCCCTGCCGATCTATACCGACAGAATTATTTCCATAAGGCGCATTTTGAATCTGCCTTGGTCGTAAACGCTTGTTCACCTGGAATTGTCTGAATCACTTTGTAGTAATCCCATGGCTCTTTAGAATCCGCCTGCGCTTTCACCTGCATCAAATACATGTCATGAATCATGCTGCCATCCGCACGTACATAGCCATTTTTGACGTACATATCATTGAACTTCATGCTGCGTAATTTCGCCATGACTTTGTCGGTATCATCACTACCCGCAGCTTTAACGGCATTCAGATATTGAATCGTTGCCGAGTAATCAGCAGCCTGTAAGCTAGACGGCATTTTTTTCATTTTTTCAAAATAACGACGTGCCCACGCGCGTGCTTCCGGCGTCTGATTCCAATACCAGCTATCGGTCAGGTACATACCATTTGTGAGATTCAATCCCAGTGAATGAATATCGTTAATGAACATCAGCAAACCCGCTAATTTCATGGTCTTTGTCAGGCCGAATTCATTCGCCGCTTTAATTGAATTGATGGTGTCGCCACCCGCGTTAGCGAGGCCAAGAATTTGCGCTTTAGACGATTGTGCCTGCAACAAGAAAGAAGAGAAATCCGATGCCGACAATGGATGTCTGACAGCGCCACTCACCGACCCGCCACTTGCTTTAACGACCTTGGTCGTATCGCCTTCGAGCGCTGCGCCAAACGCATAATCCGCGGTCAAGAAATACCAGCTTTTACCGCCTTGTTTCACGACAGCAGAGCCCGTTCCTTTTGCGAGTGCCACGGTATCGTACGCATAGTGAACCGTGTACGGTGTACATTCATCGTTGGTCAACACCGCAGTGCCTGCACCAATAGAAATAAACGGTTTTTTCTTTTCAGCAGCAACTTTTGCCATCGACAAACCCGTACCAGAATTCGTACCACCGATGAGCATATCCACACCATCGCGGTCAAACCATTCACGCGCTTTACTTGCTGCGATATCCGCTTTGTTTTGATGATCCGCACTAACTAATTCAATCTTCTTACCCAATACGGTACCGCCAAAATCAGCAATCGCCATCTTGATCGCTTCAATCCCGCCTTTACCATCAATGTCAGAATAGACGCCGGATAAATCCGAAATAAAACCAATTTTAACAACGTCACCAGACACCTGTGCCGCAGCACTACCGGCAAATCCAGCACATGCCATTGACACAGCTAAAGCAAGAACTTTTGATTTCGTTTTCATTTGTCTTCTCCAAGAGATAAGGATCAGTACCAGCATGCCGCATAACGCCAGGTGGTACCAGGTTTTACTTCTGATGTTTACTGTTCTTCTACTGCTATTTTTATACAATCTTTATTTTTATACACCCAACAACTGATTTAAGATCGGCATCTTTTCTTGCAACTGAGCAGCAGCAAAACTCTCCACCATTTGCCCATGTTCCATGACATAAAATTGGTCAGCGAGTGGCGCCGCAAAACGAAAATTTTGCTCAACCATCACAATGGTGTAGCCTTTTGCTTTGAGCATTGTAATCATCCGCGCCAGCGCCTGAACAATCACTGGTGCGAGGCCTTCAGAAATTTCATCCAGCAGCAATAATTTTGCTCCAGTACGTAAAATACGCGCTACGGCCAACATCTGTTGTTCACCACCCGATAAGCGTGTTCCCTGACTGTATTTGCGTTCCTCGAGGTTAGGGAACATCGCATAAATTTCTTCCACAGACATACCGGTCTCATGCCGCGATACCGAAGGTGGCAACATCAGATTTTCTTCTGTGGATAACGAAGAGAATATCCCCCGTTCTTCAGGGCAATAACCGACGCCCAGATGCGCAATTTTGTGCGTCGCTAACGAAATCGTTTCTGTACCATTGATCTTAATCGACCCCTGCCGCCGCCCTGTCAGCCCCATGATCGCGCGCATCGTCGTTGTACGTCCCGCACCATTGCGGCCCAGAATCGTAACAACTTCACCTTGATTGACGCGCAAATTCACGTCGTGAAGGATATGCGATTCCCCGTACCACGCTTGCAAACCAGCGATTTCAAGAGTGGGGATTTTTTCATTGCCACTCATGCGTGCGCTCCTTCCAATTCCGCACTGGTGCTACCCATGTACGCTTCCATCACTTGTGGATTTTCAGAAACCTCAGCATAACTGCCTTCTGCCAAAATCGCGCCCCTTTGCAATACTGAAATACGGTCACAAATACCCGACACGACTTTCATGTTGTGTTCGACCATTAGGATCGTACGCCCAGCAGAGACCTTCTTAATCAACTCCGTAACGCGGTGCACATCTTCATGCCCCATTCCCTGTGTTGGCTCATCAAGCAACATCATTTCTGGCTCCATCGCCAATGTCGTCGCGATCTCTAACGCGCGCTTGCGACCATAAGGTAAATCAACTGTCATGGTATCGGCAAAATCAGTTAGATCCACCTGCATAAGTAATTCCATCGCTCGGTCATCCAGACGTTGCAGACTGGCGCCACTTTTCCAGAAAAAAAATGACGTACCGAGCGCTCTTTGCAAACCGATACGCACATTTTCGAGCACGGTCATATGTGGAAATACGGCTGAAATTTGAAATGATCGTATGATGCCTTGACGCGCAATCTGTGCAGGCTTATCGGCTGTAATATCACGGCCGTTAAACAGAATCTGACCAGAAGTTGGGTTCAGAAACTTAGTGAGTAGATTAAAACAGGTTGTTTTACCGGCACCATTGGGGCCGATCAGTGCATGGATATGTCCCCGCTGAATCTGCAGGTTAACATCGTTGACCGCGGTAAAGCCTCTGAATTCTTTGGTCAGATGCTTCGTCTCTAGGATGACTTGTGTCATCTCATCTCCTTTGTTGTCTTGCCTAAAACATGACAAACCCGCTGTCATTGCAGCGGGCATTTTTTCTCTGCGAGATCAAGCTCATCAGATGATTTTTTTTATAATGGAACTGATAGTAACGAGTAACTCCTTATAAGCGCAAGAGTCAAAACCGTGAAACGCAAAAGAATTTTTTATTGCCTTGTTTCAAGCATAAAAATCGCCGCTTTTTCAGCAATCATAATGGTCGGTGAATTCGTATTTCCGGAAGTAATTGTCGGCATCACAGACGCATCGGCAACACGTAGTCCACGAATTCCGTGGACTCGTAATTGACTATCTACTACTGCGCTGACATCATCCTTACGCCCCATCTTACAGGTCCCCACCGGATGAAAGATCGTTGTGCCAATATCACCCGCGGCGCGTGCTAATTCTTCTTCTGTTCGGAATTGTGCCCCAGGTTTCATTTCCTCAGGCTGATACTTCTTCAATGCCGGTGCAGCGACGATTTTTCGGGTTAACGTCAGGGAGTCGGCAGCAATTTTCCTGTCATCCGGCGTACTCAGATAATTTGGGACAATTTCTGGTGCCGCTAATGGGTCTGCGCTGACAATTCTGACATGGCCACGTGAACTTGGACGCAAATTACAAACGCTAGCTGTAAAGGCTGGAAAATCATGCAATGGATCACCAAATTTTTCCAGAGATAAAGGTTGCACGTGGTATTCCAGGTTTGCACTCGTCTGCCCAGGATCAGAACGCGTAAATGCGCCAAGTTGCGACGGTGCCATTGACATCGGACCACTCTGTCTTAACATATATTCAAGCCCGATTGCTGCTTTCCCCCACCAGCTATTTGCCATGGTATTGAGGGTCTTCGCGCCATGAATTTTAAAAGCTGAACGAATCTGTAAATGATCCTGTAAATTCGCACCCACACCTTTGAGCGCATGCACAACAGGGATGCCAAGACGGTGCAAATGGTCAGGATCACCCACACCAGAATGTTGCAATATCGCTGGTGATCCAATAGCGCCAGCTGCTAACACCGTGTCACGAACGGACTCTGCAAACCACTCACTACCACCACCAACAAATTCAACACCAGTGCAATGCTTACCGTGTTCATCTTCTTTAAATCGCAGACGCTTTACCTGACATCCTGTCATGATCGACAGGTTATCACGTCGCGCTGCCGGGCGTAAAAAAGCCTTCGATGCATTCCAACGAATACCGCGTTTCTGGTTCACATCAAAATAGCCACAGCCTTCGTTGTCACCGCGGTTAAAATCATCCGTTTTCGGAATACCAACTTGTTCTGCAGCATCTCTGAATGCATCCAGAATTTCCCATGACAAACGCTGCTTTTCCACTCGCCATTCTCCACCCCTTGCATGGAAATTTTTATCTTTGCTATAGTGATCTTCACTTTTTTTAAACAAAGGTAATACCTGGTCCCAACGCCAGCTATCGTCACCCGTCAATGACGCCCATTCATTGTAATCCCGCTCCTGACCACGCATATAAATCATGCCGTTAATCGATGAGCAACCACCCAAAACTTTACCACGTGGGTAAATCAGACTGCGTCCATTCAAGCCAGCTTCCGGCGCCGTACGGAACATCCAGTCAGTACGCGGATTATTGATGCAATACAAATAGCCGACCGGAATATGAATCCATACATAATCGTCTTTTCCGCCTGCTTCAATCAACAATACGTTATTGTCCGAAGACGCTGATAAACGGTTTGCTAATACACACCCAGCACTACCGCCACCGACGACGATATAGTCAAATTGCCCAGCTGATTTCATGAAATGTTTCCTGGTTACTTTTTTTGATCAGGTCTTATGCTCAATGCGTATTGATGCGCTTACTTAGGTGCTTCACTAACTCGTACATCAGTTCTGTTGCTCCTATCGCACGCGCTCGCGCCACACCTTGTCCACACCACATTGACATCCACTGCGTGTCGTTATTTTTTCCTGCTGCAGCACGGATGGCCGCTGTCAATGCATTCTGTATTGGATACGCTGGCACCTGATCCGCCACGTGCGCCATCACTTGCATAAAACGGTTATCTAAACCACGTGCAAAACGGCCTGTGATTGCGCGCGTTTGTCGCGTCGTATCTGCGGTCGTTGCTAACAATTGTTGTTTGTATGCAGGGGGTATTCCCGACTCGTGCGTGACTAGAAATGCAGTTCCCATTTGCACTGCTTGTGCCCCTGCGGACAACGCTGCCACAACATCATCACCAGTCACGATATTGCCCGCTGCAATGACCGGAATTGTCAGTTGCGAAACAACCTGCGCCAACAATTCCATCGTCGAAAAACTGACTGCATCTTGCGACCCGATAAATGTACCGCGATGGCCGCCCGCTTCAACACCAGACAAACAAACAGCGTCCGCACCGAGGTCTTGCCAAGCAATCGCTTCGGCTAGGTGCGTCGCGGTGCCAATCACAAAAATTCCTGCTACGTGCAATTGTTTAAGTTCTTCACGCGTAATGATGCCAAACGTAAAACTGGCAACAGCCGGACTGACCGTCAGCAATGCCTCAAATTGCGCATCAAAATCCTCACACCATTTGGCTGGCACAGGCAGCGCCTCCCAACCAAGTTGCGACCATATGGGTTTAAGTAATTCGCTCGCTGCCTCTATCTCCTGAGGCGATGGTACTGGTGTTTTCTGAACGAATAAATTCATCGCAAATGGCTTACTGCACGCCTGCCGGATTTCCCATGCCTGCTCCAGCATCGCATCAGGCGACAACATGCCGCATGCCAACGATCCCAGACCACCAGCGTTCGACACGGCAGCGACCAAAGCGGGTGTCGACGCACCACCCGCCATCGGTCCCTGAATGATGGGATGTGGAAACAACTCGCGCATCGTTAACATAGGAAATCCTAAATTGTTTTGACGTTTATTTTGCGACTGGCATCGTAAATTCTGCCCCTTTACCAATACTATCAGGCCAGCGTTGCATGATCGATTTATAGCGAGTGTAAAAACGGATTCCTTCTTCTCCGTAGGCATGCATATCGCCAAACAAAGAACGTTTCCAACCACCAAATGAATGCCATGCCATTGGCACTGGAATAGGAACATTAATCCCCACCATACCGACCTGAATCCGACGAGAAAACTCACGTGCGGTATTACCATCTGACGTAAATAAAGAAACGCCGTTACCAAATTCGTGGCGATTAATTAATGCCACTGCTGAAGCAAAATCAGGAACACGCACGACGCACAATACGGGACCAAAAATTTCTTCGCGATGAATTTTCATTCCTTCTTTGACGTGGTCAAACAAAGTACCACCGAGGAAAAATCCAGCTTCATGGCCTGGTACTGTCAGACCACGACCGTCCACCAATAAAGTCGCACCTTCAGCAATACCATCTGCGATATAGCCTTCTATTTTTGCCTTGTGTACGGCAGTGACCACAGGGCCCATTTCGGCATCACTTTCCATGCCATTTTTCACTTTCAACGCCTTGACACGTGGTACCAATGCATCGACTAACTGATCAGCGACATCACCAACAGCAACCGCCACCGAAATCGCCATGCAGCGTTCACCCGCAGAACCGTAGGCAGCACCCATGAGTGCATCAACCGCCTGCTCCAGATTCGCGTCGGGCATGACAACCAAATGATTTTTTGCACCACCCAGCGCCTGTACACGTTTTCCTAACCGAGTACCTTCGCTATAAATATATTCAGCAATCGGCGTTGAACCAACAAATGAGATCGCTGATACATCAGGATGTTGTAATAACGCATCGACGGCAGTTTTATCGCCCTGCACCACATTAAACACGCCATCCGGCAACCCAGCCTGACGTAATAAGTCTGCAATCATCAGCGCACAGGACGGATCGCGTTCAGATGGTTTCAAAATAAAGGTATTGCCAGTCGCAATCGCCACCGGCGCCATCCACATCGGCACCATAAACGGAAAATTAAACGGCGTAATACCCGCTGTCACACCCAATGGCTGGCGCAAGTTGTAATTATCGATACCGCCACCGATGTTATCCGAAAACTGTGATTTCAGCAGTTGTGGCATGCCGCAGGCAAACTCAACAATTTCAATACCACGGGTTACTTCACCCATCGCATCTGACAGCACTTTACCGTGTTCGCGTGTAATCAACGCCGCCAGTGCCTGGTGATGCTGATCAAGTAATTCTTTAAATTTAAACATCACGCGCGAGCGCTTGAGCGGCGCCGTTTCAGCCCAGGCAGGCGCCGCTGCTTTTGCTGCTGCCACCACGGCATCAACTTCGGCGACGCTCGCCAGCGCTACCTGCGCGACGACTTCTCCGGTTGCTGGATTAAACACGTCTTGTTGACGACCACTAGTGGACGCAAAAACCTGACCATTCATGTAGTGCTGGAGTACGGATGTCATAAAAAAACCTTAATCAATGAAAGAAGTTTGGTAGCAGGTTAATTCACCTATTGTGGCAAATCCAATGAGTTATTATCAATAGCAATATAAATATTTCTTATAATGCTATGATAAGTAGCATCGTTCAGTCCGAACTCACGCTGAACTCACACTAAGGCAACTGTTATGGACTTCACTCAACTACGTGCGTTTATCACCATCGCCCGCGAAGGTAACTTGACCCGCGCGGCAGAACGCTTGCATCTGACGCAACCCGCAGTGAGCCTGCAGTTAAAATCACTGCAAGAACAATTAGGATTGCAGTTATTCAGTCGTAACGCCAATGGGATGAGTCTGACCAATGATGGTGCTAAATTGTTACCCTATGCGGAGCGCGTTTTGGCAGCCAATGGAGATTTCCGGCAAGCTGCACATGCGCTCCATTCCACCTTGTCCGGTGAATTAGCGATCGGTACCATTCTTGATCCGGAATTTACGCGTTTAGGGGTATTTTTAAAGCGCCTGGTAGAAACTTATCCACAGATTGCGACACGCTTGCAACACGGCATGTCAGGCTGGGTTTTACAGCAAATCCGCGGCGGACAACTTGATATCGGTTTTTATCTAGGAGACCTGCCCGCGGACGGAAAAACGCCACTGCATCAGTTGATATTGACGGAGTTTACCTACCGCGTCGTTGCCCCAAGTGGCTGGAACAGCCGCGTTCTGGGACAGAGTTGGGAAAAACTGGCCCATCTGCCATGGATCTGGACCCCACCTGAATCGGCCCATCATCGCCTCCTGGGTAAGATTTTTGCACAGTACGGTATCACCCCAAACAAAGTGGCGCTGGTCGATCAAGAACAGTCGATGTTAGACCTCGTCAAATCTGGAGTCGGTTTAAGTCTTATTCGTGACTCTATTGCCATGCGGGAAGCCCATGTCCATGGACTGGTGATCGCAGACGCGGTCAGTATCAAAACTCAATTGAGTCTGATTTGCCAAGAAAAACGTCAAAGCGAAGCGATGATTGCCGAGAGTTTTCAATTAGTTAGTCAATGCTGGAAGTTAATCATCTAAAATTCCGACTTTTAGTCGTTGTCAACGTCGGCGGATCGCTGGCGTAAACAATGAAATAGCACGTGAGCACGGATAAAAACACTGAACTGAAGATAAGCTGTATAAATGCGCTTTGCAAGCGTCATACTGATAAACAACAATATCGATAAGACGACACTCTAATTATAATTTTACGGAAGAATGGAATCAGACCATGGCACGCACAACCAAAGCCAGTAATGCCGTTCAACGCCTCAAAGAGCGTAGCACGCAAGGTGTGTATTCAATGGTGACGATGGCGGATGGCCGCTTTTATCTTACTCTGAGTGTCGCTGGCGCAACGCCAGTTGCGGTCCACGAGCCGCTAGAGATTGACGCCTTTGTCAGCTTCGTCAACGGACTAGAAAAGCAGGCGCCAAAAAAAGCCAGCAAACTTGATCAGGCGTTTGAAAAAAAACTACACATGTCCAGAAATCAGGACTCCTAAGTTAGCACTTATTATTTATATTTATACAAGGATATTTCTGTGATGAAAAACCGTTTTTTTTCTGCTTTTTCTGCTGCGCAAGTTGCTACGCTACTGAGCTTGTCCACAATGTTATTCACTATGTTATCCACAGGACAAAGTGAAGCACAAACGGTTAGTCAGACAGCCACTTTTGGTGAAAATTTACAAAAAATCGACGTTCGAGTAGGTATAGGAAGAGAAGCAAAAGTAGGTGACATTGCTGTTGTGCACTATACCGGCTGGCTATATGATCCGCTGGAAAATAAAGAACATGGCACCAAATTTGACTCCTCTGTCGGCGGTGGACCATTTAGTTTTCCGATTGGTATCGGTAAAGTCATCAAAGGATGGGACAAGGGTGTGGTCGGAATGAAAGTTGGAGGAAAACGCACACTGATCATTCCTCCTGCACTCGCCTACGGTTCCCGTGGAACCGGTAATATCATTCCTGGCAATGCGACTTTGATTTTTGATGTTGAGCTAATGGATGTTAAATAATTAAATACATTGCTCTTCAATAAAATTAATCGTTGTCTCAAGGCGCCGTTAAGATGTTTTTAATCGGCGCCAAGTTTACCTCGCACTCATGTATTTTTAATTATTTTTAAACCAACGAAAAATTATCAGTGTTTTTCATCTTTTCTAAATGCAAACTTCTGATGTTCAAGGGCCTGAGTAATAAAATCAGCGTCGCTAGGTATCTGCGCTTGATTGAGGAAAAAGCGATGGTTAAAAAATAGAATCCAGTCAAACTTTTTAGAACGGAATATCCATCTGTTTTTATATTTTCTCTGAAAATCACTATAACGATCTCCTTTGAAATTTTTATCTTTATTATTAGGGTACTTGGCATTATGTAGGACGGATATTTCAAGTCCTTATGATTAGAGCTACGTGTTAAAATTTTGATATTTTTACTTGTTTGCACGTCTATTGAAAAGTGGGAAATCGAACGAATGGTTGAATTAAATAATATACGTTTCTTGTTCAAACAATTTACAAAAGTGCAGTTACCGAATGTAACTCTAATTGTTATTGATTGCGTTAATTATAAAAAAGCTAAACGAGCGTTTGAACACTGTCGTTTTCTTTGTGATTTTGGAGAGGCAAAAATTCTGACTCATTTTGATATTGATGACCCATTCATTGTCAAAATCCCTAAAATTAGTTCGATCAACGAATATAACACTTTTGTAATAAAAAATTTAGCTGACTATTTCGCTACAGAACACGTTCTCATTGCACAATGGGATGGTTACGTGTGGGATGCGCAAATGTGGACTGAAGATTTTCTGAAATATGATTACATTGGAGCCCCATGGAGGGTAGATATGCTTAAGACTGACATTGACGAAACTTATCTAGGGCGTGTTGACATTTATTTTAACCAAAGCATCGAAGCTGCAATTGCCACAAATGAAGCAAATCGTTCAGCGAGTTTGTCGTATCGCGTTGCAACCCGCCTAAATTGTTTGATGTGAGCAA
>NZ_JBMPPD010000023.1:0-75684 GCF_049339825.1 Undibacterium sp. RuRC25W
TTACACAACAGGAGATTGATCACGCCATGAAAAGACTGAATAATCGACCAAGAAAAAGATTAGGATACCTTACACCCAATCAGGTATTCTTCAAAAATACGCTTGCACTTCAAAATTGAACTCGCGCTGGATATAAGGCACTTGATGTCTTAAATACACATTTAGAATCTCGACGCTTTCTTGTGGCTGACACATATAGCATCGCAGACATTGGTTTGTTTGCCTATACCCATGTCGCTGATGAAGGTGGTTTTGATTTGTCTGGTTATAAAGCGTTGTTAGCGTGGTTGGAACGAGTGAAAGAACAACCTGATTTTTCGCCAATGGAATAGTGAACTAAGTACCGAGGGACGGTCACTTATTATTCAAAGGACTATATGTACCCTGTTCAACTTAAACAGGTGATGAAAACTTATCACCTTGATGCGATCGACGTACCCGCTTTGGTGGACATCAATCTACAAATACGGGCAAATTGTTTTACCGTGATCTCTGGCCCTTCTGGTAGTGGTAAAACGACGCTATTAAATCTGATCGGCTGTATAGATCGCGCTGACAGCGGTGAAGTTATTGTTGCCGATCAGGCTGTGCATACGATGTCGGATAATGCCTTGTCTGATTTTCGTGCGCAGCATCTCGGTTTCATTTTTCAGAATTTCAATTTGTTGCCCGTACTTAGCACTTACGAAAACGTTGAGTATCCGCTGATACTTGCCAAGGTCTCAGCCAATGAGCGCAAACGTCGCGTACTGGATTTGCTGGATGCAGTTGGCTTGGCAGACCGCGCAGAAAATCGCCCGGGTCAGCTATCGGGTGGTCAGCGTCAGCGGGTGGCGATTGCGCGTGCGCTGGCCACCGCCCCCAAGCTGGTATTGGCCGATGAGCCGACGGCGAATCTGGACAGTCAGACCGGTGAGGCGATTATTGCCCTGATGCGTAAGATGCAGCGTGAACGCCAGGTATCGTTTGTATTCTCATCGCACGATCCACAAGTACAAGCCGAAGCCGACGACACGGTTTTTATCCGTGATGGCCGCATTATCAACATCGAACGTCAGGCAGAAAAGCTGGGGGCAGTAGTATGAAGACTTTTTCTTTAGCACTGCGAAACTTGCTCAGAAATCGGCGCCGTTCGCTGACGACATTGTTGGCAATGGTGATCGGCCTGACCGCAATTTTGCTCTTCGGCGGTTACCGTTCGAATATTACCTACGGCATGGAAACAGGTATCGTCCAAGCTAACGGACATCTACAAATCCAGCATCAGGGTTATTTTTTGGAGGGTGGTGACAATCCGACTGCCTACGGTATTGCCGACTATCAGCATATCGTGGATGTGATCCGGCGCGACCCTGTACTGTCTCCTATGCTGACGATGGTGACGCCCACGTTGCAACTAGGCGGACTGGCAGGCAATTTTAGCGCCGGGGTTTCGCGTTCTGTATTTGCGGTCGGTGTAGTGGTGCCTGAACGTAATCGTATGCTGAACTGGAATGACTACGGCATGCAAAGTTATGCGCAGCCTCTGCCTTTAAATGGTAGCAGTCCGGATGCTGTGGTGATAGGCGAGGGTGTGGCGCGTAAGCTCAAATTATGCAAAGCGCTGCAGATTCCCGATTGTAAGCAAGAGGACACGCTCAATCTCGCGACCGGCAGCGCTGCGCCTAGCGATATCGCTGCACTCTCAGCCCTAGAAGAAGGCAATATCCCGAAAGAAAATGGCACGCGCATAGAAATGCTGGCAGCAACGTCGCATGGTGCGCCCAATGTCGCCAGCCTGAGCGTGGTCAAAGCCAAGAATATGGGTATTAAAGCCTTGGACGATGTGTATATGGCGATGCACTTGCAACAGGCACAAAAACTGATCTACGGCGACAGCGCTGGGCAAGTTACAGCGATTCAGATTCAAGTGCAGCATACCGTGCAGATACCTGCAGCAAGGGCTCGTCTGCAGGAATTATTAAATACGGAATTCAATCATCAACCGTTGGAAATTCTCGACTTCAAAGTGCTTAACCCCATGTACGTGCAGACGGTACAATTCATGAATTCCATGTTCGGTTTCATTTCGATACTGATAGGCGTCATTGTCTTGTTCACCATAGGAAATACCATGAGTACCGCCGTCGTTGAGCGTACTGTAGAAATTGGCACGCTGCGAGCGATGGGCTTACGTCGCTCTGGTCTGCGCAATCTGTTTCTGTGCGAAGGCATCTTGCTCGGTATGCTCGGTGCGATAATCGGCGTGCTCAGTGCATTGGTCATTGCCTATATCATTAATCACAGCGGCCTGTCTTGGACACCGCCTGGTTATTCATATGCCTACCTGATTCTGGTTAGAATCTGGCAAGACATTCCGCTACTCATCAGTAGCGTTATTGGTCTGATTGTGGTGACCGTATTTTCTGCTTGGTGGCCAGCAAACCGAGCCTCTAAAATGATGATCGTCGATGCACTGCGCCATGTTTAAGGATAAATCATGAAAACCATCCCTTTATCGTTATGCAGTCTGTTCCTGTGCAGCTTGCTCGCATCACTATCAAATGCAGCAAATGCAGCCCAAAAGCCTCAGGAAATTCTGGCAGCCAGCGATGCCGTGCGTAATCCCGATTATCCATTTGGTCTGACCAATACCTTGGTCGAATATCGCAGTGGCAAACAAACGGATACCAGTACCTTGGCGATCTACTCCAAGGCTGATTCTAACAGCGGCCAGTTCCGCAGTTTGATACGGTATGTCGCACCGGCACGCGATGCAAACAAGTTGATTTTGTACAGCGGCAAAGATTTGTGGTTCTATGATCCCAGCAGCAAGGCTAGCATACGGATGTCTCCTCAGCAGCGCTTGCTCGGTCAGGCGTCGAATGGTGATGTGGTTACAGTGAATCTCGCGAAAGATTATCAGGCAATCGCCGCATTGGAAGAAGATACGCAAGACGGCGACCGCCAGATCAAACATTGCTACAAGCTGGCGATGAACGCCAGTACGCCAGATGCAACTTATCACCATATCGATATGTGGATAGAAGTCGGCAATAACCACCCGGTCAAAGCCCGTTTCTATACCGAAAGTGGGAAATTGTTGAAGACGGCGTACTACCGTCGCTACGAAAAACAACTAGGCATAGACAGGCCGACTGAGACTGTGATTATCGATGGCCTTGATCCTAGTTGGGTCACCGTCATGCGCTATTCTGACCTGGTCAAACGCGATGTCCCTGAACTCTGGCTACAGCGCGATTACCTGCCACGATTCAAACCAGAATGATGAGGCCGCATCGCACGCCCCTGTTAATACTTTGTATGGCAGCGGTCGGATTGCTACCATTGCAATCTAAGGCTCAAGACGATCCTGACATCAGTGCGTTGTTGGTCGCCAATCAAATGCCAGATGTCGTCGAAAAAGCGAGTAACTGGCGCATTTTTAGCGAAGCTGCCGCAGGTGGTGGTGTACTGCGCAGCAATTCCAGCACCCAGCAAAGTCAGCGTCTGTCTTTTGATGTGCAATACGATGGCACTCTCGCACAAGGGTGGCGGGCGATATTGTCGGATAGACTCGACATCAATTGGCCTGCGCAAATCCCAGGACAAAACAGTATCAACACTGTCAAAGAGGCTTATCTCATCTGGCAAATGCAAAATGATATCTTGCTTGATGCAGGTCGTATCAATGTTAGAAACGGAGTGGCAACAGGTTATAACCCGACGGATTTTTTTCGGAATGGCGCTTTGCGATCGATTGTTTCGGCCGATCCTTCCAGCCTGAAGGAAGACCGTCAGGGCAGCGTCATGCTGCGTGCGCAAAAATTATGGGACGGTGGTTCGGTGACGGCGCTGTTTTCTCCCAAGCTTGCTGAGCAAGCAAATAACGCTAGCTTCAGTCTTGACATCGGCGCGACCAACAGTCAGAACCGTTGGCTAGTAGCACTCAGTCAAAAAATGGCAGAAGGATGGGCTCCGCAATTTTTACTCTTTAAATCTGAGCAATTACCAACGCAAATCGGTATGAACCTGACTACGTTGGTTAACGACGCGACCGTGGCCTATGTCGAATGGTCAGGTGGGCGCAGTCCATCTTTGCTGGCGCAAGCCTATCAACAGCAGGGCCTGTATTTCCCTGACACTAGCGCATTTCGCAACCGTACATCGGTCGGCCTCACCTATACCACGGAGAATAAAATTTCTGTTACGACAGAACTGGAATACAACGGAGGTGCCCTCGATCAAAACAAATGGGATGCATTACAACGAGGGCCACTGGCCATTTACGGGCAATACCGCAATTACCTTCAAACGGTACAAGAAGCGCCAACCGCGCGCGCTATCTTTGTTTATGCAAGTTGGCAAGACGCGCTACTCAATCACCTAGACCTCAGCGCGATGAGTCGCTTCGATGCCGTCGACTCCAGTCGTATGTCCTGGCTGGAAGCACGTTTTCATTTTAGCCATGCAGAGTTTGCCCTGCAATGGCAACGCAACAGCGGCAATCGCCTTAGCGATTACGGTGTCGCGACCAAAATGCAGAGCTGGCAATTGATGGCGCGATATTTTTTCTAATCAGGATAGATCTATTTTAAGTCTCTTTTTATCCTAGGCCTGGGTGATTAGTTTATCGAAAATTTCAATGCAAGGTTATTGTCTCGGTTCACCATTATGGTTGACAGAAATGGTCGATCCTGGCGCGTAGCGTGTTTGTATATGGTGCTCATAACCACGAAAACTGTAAGTGACGTCCCATGAGTCGGGTTCTCGATTTGGCACCGTTTGACAACGCTGTACGTCTCTTGAGTTGTGTGAGCCAGAATTGTCGCCAACGTTTGAACCAAGCACTGCACCTGCAACCGCACCACCTGCAGTGGCAATATCACGACCGCTTCCACCACCTATCTGATGACCAAGCACCCCGCCAAGTATGCCACCGACGATTGCTCCACCGACATTGTTGTGGGATGGTTCATTCGTCTGCTGACGCTCGGTCCAGCATCGCTGCGCTGACGCACCATAGACGGCATGTACTGAGGTGACTTGCGCCTGAAAAATATCTTCATCCGGACGACGTCGATATTCATACGCCGGGCCTGTTTGCTGTGGTGCTTCGTTGTCGTAGTGATCGCGATCATTGACTGGTCTTAATGAGGAGATCCGGTCATTCATACCCATGGAACTCAGCGAGGGATAATTCCCCTTTTGGAGAATCATGCATTTACCACCAAAACCTGCGTTGTCGCATATTTCCCATCGGCCATTCTCAACAATGATCGAAGAGGCTTTATCATTAAAACCATACCGATTCAGATCGCCAACTTCGTGGGCGGTTGAAAAAGTGCGTCCACGCCATCCGTTATTTTCGTAAAGTATGATCTGCGCCATCGCTTGTGCTGACAATGTCAGGGTAGCGGCCACAATGGCCGATTTGAAAAGTAGGTTCATCGCCTTCTCCAAAGAATATTTTATTAATGACAGAACAAATCATGGGGCGTAACGTTATTACGCAACATTCCTAGACATTCTGGGACTTGTTGGTAGGAAATTCAGTACGGTGAAACACATAAGACATTTGATCAGACGTTTGTTTTCAACTGAAATTCTATAAAACATCAATTCCCAGAATTTTCTTTGGCTAGCAAACATCTTGGAGGGCATGGTCTTTGTTTGTATCATTTATAAAAATGAAAATCAAACTAACAGCAGCCCGCTTTATCAGCGTGACATTTTTGCATCTGATATGACATGATAAGCCCAAAGGTATAACATGGTCTCTACAATATAAGTTAATTTAATTGTAGCTTTTCAAATCAACACCGAAAAATAGTTAAGCATCGAGGTACGGTTTCCGATGAGGACTTCTTAAGGTGATGGGAGCAAAATTGTTTGTAGAGGTCTATTGCCTTAATGATAAACATCACACAGTGTGAGTGAGTGTTCGGCTAAAAAGGAGGTATTGACATGATTACTATAAATTTAAATTATCCAGGTACTTCTCATACCAATAATTGATTCAAATTGAGAGACGTTTATCATTTCAATAAAAGTTAGTAGCGTGATCAGACACGCCATTGACCATTGCTGTAGACTTCTTCGTCACCAAAGCGGACAGACTTGGTGACTGCAAATACATCGACATGATGTCTGCCTTCGCCGCGCTTAATATGAGGTTTTGCGTAGCTACCGTGTTTAGAACCTAATGATAAATGAATGCCGCACATCCGCTCATAGGTGCCGATATCACGCACAGTCCTGTCTTTGCTGAAGGCGCGATTCATGCCAAGACCTACTTCACGGACCCACACTACGCCATCATCAGCACGAATATTTGCTAGTACTTGGTCAAATTCCGGTGTCGAGTCCTCTGTGCCGATTACCTGACCTTTCTCTACGATGAGTGTGATCGGCTTTTCCGGTTTGTTAATGCTAAAGGTGGTATCACCAAACACGAATACACGCACCTTTCCGTAGACGTCTTCCAGGTTCACGGATTCTGTAAATACTTCGCCGATCGGAAACTGACCACCGATGTTTTTCATATCGCTATAGTCGCCAACATTGAGTTTTGCTGATTCAAACTGACCGCTAAAAATTAATTCAGCACCATCACTATCGATAACGCCGTGGCTTGCCATATCAATTTTTTCTTTTAGCTTACGTCCGACAACTCGGTAGTAATGCGGGTCATAGGCGAGGGCATCAATGTAATAATCGATTTCATCACCTTCCATGCGCCCTAGGTGCGGATGTTCGATGACTTTCAAGCCTTGTTTAAACAACTCCACGCGTAGTCGATAGGCTTCCAGACGGAAGTTGGTTGACTGGACTAACACTGCCAGATCACCGCTTTGTAGTGTTGCGAGTGTCTGCAATATGTCTGCAGGGGCTGTGCTGTCAAAATCAATGCATAAAGCGTTTGGAAGACATTGCCGGTATGCTGCACTTAAGATACATGCCAGTTCGCATTGTTCATCGTAGACCAGGACTGCTTTATGCTCATCAGTGTGCTTAAAAGCATGTTCCAGAACATTGTTTAAATGCAGATGACTGGTCGTAACGCGGGATTCAAAACGGATACTGTTGGCTGGCATGGTTTGCTTCATAAAAATAAAATGATTGCTATTGCTAATATCTGCAGTCGTTTCAATCAGTTGTGATTGTGTGGGCAATTGGCATATCTTGCGTGGCCGAAAGCCTGCTTGCAGAGGTGCATTTTAACAGAGGTCATCGATGTCACCACCCGACCGTAGGTGATAATAGAATGAATGTAAGATGACGTTCATATTGTGTTAATGCAAGCGTTTCACCGAAGGGGAGAGTTCTTTAAGGTTGTTCCCCGCAGGATCATTTTGCGAGAAAATGAGTGTCTGGTGATCGTAAAGCCGATAATCTCCGTTCTGAAAGCGGTATCTGTTGATTTTAGTCATAGCAATGTCATATTTTTTTGATATGATGTTTTTCACCTGCTGTACATACAACTGATATGTATGACGGCAGCGAGGTGCGTTTTGTCTGCGATGAGCGGACAAGCCACCGATCTCATACCAATGCGGAACTGGGTAACCAGCTTCCGCATTGATCTTTTCTGTTCCCCCCAAAAAAAAATGACTGATGGACGCTTGCACCGGAATTGTGCGCTGCAAATAAACTCCTCATTTTGATTCATTGTTTTTGATGATGACGTGTTTTAGCATCTATTCTTTGCTCCTTTTTGCACATCTTTGTTCCTCTTTTATTTTCTATACCCTCAGTATTAGTGCGCCGTATCACCTGTTGAGATTGGTCATAGGTGGTGACGTCTAGGCTGGCACGTTTACTGCTATCTCCCTGATGAAGCTCGTAGTCTTTTCGTATTTAACCATCATCAGGAGAAATCATGACACGTCGCACCGTTTTAAAAGCCACTGCGTTGGCCGCAATGACCTTGGCAGCCACAGGTTGGATGTCGCAAGCATTTGCTGCGGACACTATCAAGGTCGGTATCTTGCATTCGTTGTCCGGTACCATGGCCATCTCAGAAACATCCTTAAAAGACGTCGCATTGATGACGATTGATGAAATCAATGCGCATGGTGGTGTGCTTGGTAAAAAGCTCGAACCGGTGGTCGTTGATCCGGCCTCCAACTGGCCGCTGTTCGCTGAAAAAGCCCGTCAATTGGTTTCTCAGGATAAAGTTTCTGTAGTGTTTGGTTGCTGGACTTCGGTGTCCCGTAAATCCGTACTACCCGTCTTTAAAGAATTGAATAGTCTGCTGTTTTACCCAGTGCAGTACGAAGGCGAAGAGCTGGAGAAAAACGTGTTTTACACTGGTGCGGCACCAAACCAACAAGCGATTCCGGCAACTGAATACCTGATGTCCAAAGAAGGTGGCGGCGCGAAACGTTTTGTGTTGTTGGGAACAGATTATGTCTATCCACGTACTACCAACAAAATTCTGCGCGCATTCCTGCATAGTAAAGGTGTAAAAGACAGTGATATCGATGAAGTCTACACACCATTTGGTCATTCTGATTATCAGACCATCGTCGCCAATATCAAAAAATTTGCAGCAGGGGGTAAAACTGCCGTTATTTCCACCATCAATGGTGACTCCAATGTGCCGTTCTATAAAGAGTTGGGTAATGCTGGCTTAAAAGCGACCGATGTGCCAGTTGTGGCTTTCTCGGTGGGTGAAGAGGAATTACGTGGTGTCGATACCAAGCCATTGGTAGGTCACCTTGCCGCATGGAATTACTTTGAGTCCGTTAAAAGTCCAGTCAATACCGAATTCATCAAAAAATGGAAAGCCTACGCTGCTGCAAAGAAATTGCCCAATGCAGCTACGGTCGTGACGAATGATCCGATGGAAGCGACGTATGTTGGTATCTATATGTGGAAGCAAGCGGTAGAAAAAGCGAAGTCGACAGATACCGACAAAGTGATTGCCGCGATGGGTGGTCAGACCTTTAAAGCGCCATCTGGCTTTGAACTCATGATGGATGCAACGAATCATCATCTGCACAAACCAGTCATGATCGGTGAAATCAAAGCGGATGGACAATTTAGCGTCGTCTACAAAACCAAAGAAACAATTCGTGCTCAACCTTGGAGCCCGTACATCCAGGGTAACGAAGGTAAGCAAAAATTGTAATCTGACGCGTCTGTTTCAGACGTCTTGATGTGTGTTGTGATGTGCATCGGGATGTATGTTCGGATGCCGTGGGGCGATTAACGCGGTAAGGTGTTAATCGCTGTCGGCATCGTCTTGGCACCGTCTTTACTTGAGTTGCATCACATCCCCGGCAGTATCCTTTGGCTCTCTCTATGAACATCAAAAAAATCCGTCACATAGTGCTTGGCATATTGCTTGGCTTTGGACTTTGTTGTGTTGCGCAGGCGACGATAGCGCCGCAACTATTGCAAGAGCTTGCGGGAGATGATCCGGATACACGCATCGTCGCCGTTAATGCGATTGCAGCCCTCGCCAACGTCGAGGCGGCACGGGTACTCAATGCGTTAAAGAATGAAAATGTGTACGTCAAAGATCAGGCGGTGTTCATCGTGGAGGGTGACGCCGCCATTGATCTGCGCACCGGAAAAATATCGACCCTGCCTGATGGTGCTGATGCCTTAACTATCAATAATCGCTTACGGGGTGCCCTCGATAGTGCCTTGTCGGGTATGAAATTATTTTCTACAGACCGGACTGTCCGCATGGCGGCCGTCCATGATTTACAACAGCAAGCCACTGCTGAACAATTGCCTTTGCTCGAGCGTGCGGATGCGCAGGAGAGCGACCCTCAAATCAAAGCACAATTACAACTGCTGATTGCTAGCGCCAATCTGCAATCTCCTGATCCTGTCGCACGTAAAGCCGCTGTCCACAGTCTGGCAGAGACAACAAACGCGAGTCTGAAACCTATTCTCGAATCCATGCTTCGGCAGAATTCGGATGGCAGCTACATGGAACCCGATGAAAGTATCCGGATTGAAGTCGTCTCAACGCTACACGCGTTAAATGGCAGACTGGCGCGTACTGAGTTTGTCGGCAATTTATTTTATGGCGTTTCGTTAGGCAGTGTGTTGTTGTTAGCTGCGTTGGGATTGGCGATTACCTTTGGTCTGATGGGTATCATCAATATGGCCCATGGTGAATTACTCATGATCGGTGCTTATACAACGTATGGATGCCAACTGTTATTCAGACATTTTTTTCCGCAAGCAATTGATGGCTATTTATTGCTGGCGATCCCAGCGGCGTTCTTTGTATCTGGATTGGTCGGTATCATCTTGGAACGTACCGTCATTCGTTGGTTATATGGTCGTCCATTAGAGACGTTGTTGTGTACATGGGGAATTAGTCTGATCCTGATGCAAACTGTGCGTTCTATTTTTGGTGCGCAAAATGTGGAGGTTGCGAATCCATCGTGGATGTCCGGTGGGGTTACGGTATTGGGATCACTAGTTTTGTCGTATAACCGTATTGCGATTATTTTCTTTTCATTGCTGGTCGTTGGTGCAGTCTGGCTGATTCTGAATAAAACCCGTCTTGGTTTATTTGTCCGCGCAGCGATGCAAAACCGCCGAATGGCTGATTGCGTCGGGGTAGCGACGGGTAAGATTGATATGCTCACGTTTGGCCTTGGTTCAGGGATTGCGGGGCTTGGCGGAGTTGCGTTATCGCAGCTTGGTAACGTTGGTCCTGATCTTGGGCAAAGCTATATCGTCGATTCGTTTATGGTGGTGGTGCTGGGCGGTGTAGGACAGTTGGCGGGTACCTTGCTGGCGGCCTTTGGCCTGGGTGAAATCAATAAATTTATGGAGCCCGTTGCTGGTGCTGTTATGGCAAAAATTGTGATCCTCGTCATGATTATTATTTTCATACAACGACGTCCGCAAGGCTTATTTGCACTCAAAGGAAGGAGTGTCGAATGATGCGCCATTTATTTCCACGGACGACCTGGATGGCGATCGGTATTCTTGCCGCTATCACAGCGTTATTACCGATTCTGAATCTGACTTTCCCTGAGGGACACACCTTACATGTATCGGGTTACCTGATGGGCGTTGTCGCAAAATTCATGTGTTATGCGTTGGCTGCACTGGCGCTGGATTTGGTGTGGGGTTATACCGGTATTTTATCGCTGGGCCACGGGGTGTTTTTTGCTCTTGGAGCGTATGCGCATGGCATGTATCTGATGCGGGCGATTGGTCACGATGGTGTTTATCAAAGTGACTTACCTGATTTTATGGTGTTTCTCGATTGGAAAACGTATCCGTGGTATTGGGCGATGACAGACAATTTCTGGTATTGCATGGCGTTGGTGATATTGGTGCCGGGATTGTTAGCATTTATTTTCGGTTTCTTTGCCTTCAGATCGCGGATTAAAGGCGTGTATTTTTCTATCATCACGCAGGCAATGACTTACGCGTTTATGCTACTGTTTTTCAGAAACGATACGGGTTTTGGTGGCAATAATGGCTTTACGGATTTCAAGCGCCTACTAGGATTTAACTTGACTGCGGCGTCGACGAAGGCGGTCTTGTTTTTGGTGACCTTAACGTTTTTGTTAGGGGCATTGATGTTGTGCCGCTGGATCGTCACGTCTAAGCTGGGACGGGTGCTGCAAGGCGTGCGCGATTCTGAATCACGCTTGATGTTTATTGGTTATAACCCATTGTGGTTTAAGTTATTCGTCTGGACCTTGTCTGCCGTGTTGTGCAGTGTCGCCGGTGCCTTGTATGTGCCACAAGTGGGAATCATCAATCCATCTGAAATGTCGCCTGGCAATTCAATTGAAATGGTGATCTGGGCGGCGGTGGGTGGACGTGGTACCTTGCTTGGCCCGATCCTGGGTGCGTTTGCTGTCAATGGGCTTAAAAGCTGGTTCACTGCGGCGTTTCCAGATTTGTGGTTGTTTGCGCTAGGATTATTGTTCATTCTGGTGACCCTGTTTATGCAGCAAGGCATTCTAGGCGTGCTGGCAAAATTAAAAAAATCCCGGGAGGTCGCATGAATTATGTGATGAGTGGTGTTCTGCGTCCCGGTCAGCAATATGAAGGGGCAACCGGAGATCAGGGTGTTTCTTACCAACGGTTGAAGCCGGAAGGTGTCGATACGACCCACGGTGCGATCTTGTATCTGGAAGACATCGTCGTTTCATTTGATGGTTTTAAAGCGATTAACCATTTAAATCTGGATATTTCAGTCGGTGAGTTGCGCTGCATTATTGGTCCTAATGGCGCTGGTAAAACAACGATGATGGACGTCATCACTGGTAAGACTCGACCATCCTCTGGGACTGCATTCTTTGGTCAAACGATGGATTTGACCAAAATGAATGAGGTTGAGATCGCCCATGCTGGCATCGGACGTAAATTTCAACGGCCGACGGTGTTTGAGCAACATACGGTATTCGACAATCTGGAGCTGGCCATGAAAATGAATAAGTCCGTTATGACGACCTTATTCGCCAGACTTACAAGCACACAAAAAGATAAAATCGCTACCGTTCTGGCGCTGATCCGTTTGCATGATCAGGATTCGCGCCTTGCCGGGCTCTTATCGCATGGACAAAAACAATGGCTTGAAATCGGCATGTTGCTCATTCAGGAGCCGCAACTAATTTTGCTTGATGAACCCGTGGCTGGGATGTCGGATGCCGAAACGGTCAGAACAGCAGAGCTGCTCAATGAATTACGGGGCAAACATTCCATCATGGTCGTTGAGCATGATATGGGTTTCGTCACAGAGATAGCACAGCAAGGGAAGGTCACCGTACTACACGAAGGCTCGGTATTAGCGCAAGGCACGATGCAAGAGGTTCAGGCAGATGAGCGGGTGATTGAAGTGTATCTGGGACGTTAACGATGCACTCTTGCCCAACCATTACGAAGATGCCGTCATCCAAAGGGAAACTATGTTAGAGGTCAAAGAATTACATCAACATTATGGTTCCAGCCATACTTTACGCGGCATTTCGCTGCAGGTGAAGCAGGGCGAATGTCTGGCATTGCTTGGTCGTAACGGTGTTGGCAAAACGACGCTGCTGAAATGCCTGATGGGGGTGTTACCCGTTTCGACGGGGGCGGTTGTTTTTGATGGAAAGACAGTGACTAACCTGCCACCACATCATCGGGCAAAGGCGGGTATTGCCTATGTTCCGCAGGGACGAGATATTTTTGCCAGGTTGACTGTCGAAGAGAATTTATTGATGGGGATGGCGACCTTGCCTGCCAAACGTGCACATACCATCAAAGCAGAAATAGTTGAGCTATTTCCAGTTTTAAAAGACATGTTGCAACGCCGCGGCGGTGACTTGTCGGGCGGCCAGCAACAGCAATTGGCGATCGCCCGCGCGTTGCTCGCAGAGCCCAAATTAATTATCTTTGATGAACCTACAGAAGGCATCCAACCGTCAATCATCAAAGATATCGGACGCGTGATCTCTATGCTGAGACAGCGCGGTGATATAGGCATTATTTTGTGCGAACAATATTTTGATTTTGCGCGGGAGTTGGCGGATCAGTTTATTGTCCTGTCAAGAGGTGAGGTCGTTGCCGCTGGCGCGCAAGATACGATGGATAGCGATGACGTTAAACGGCATCTGGCAGTCTAGTCGGTTCATTATTCGGCCTATTGTTTGTTCGATTGTTTGTTCCATTATGTTGACCTTGATTTGGATCGCGTTTTTCGTTGATCCGTGTAGAATCCTAGAGTTCGATGCGTCTTATGCCTTTTCCCTTTTTATTGTATGAATGCACCCGTTTTAGCGACTAACGTCGTTCCTAACTTCGTTCCAGCTTCAATCGTTCAAGCTAAGACGCATTGGCATGCTCGTCTGCAACTTGGTTTTGCGGACGACATAGGCACTACTCGTTTGATCGAGCGTCAGCATAGTGGTCCGTTAAGGGTGCAAAAACCCTTATATCCTGAGGGAGAGCGTATTTGTCATGCCATCGTGATTCATCCGCCTGGCGGGGTCGTAGGTGGCGATCAATTAGAAATTTCGGTCAAGGTTGGTGAGCATGCACATGCATTGATTACCACACCGGGTGCGGCTAAGTGGTACCGCTGCAATGGCTACACGTCTGAACAGCGTATCGATTTGCATGTCGCCAGCGACGCGCATCTGGAGTGGTTGCCACAGGAGACGATTTTCTTTGATGATGCGAAAGTGAATTTACATCAGACGGTACACCTGCAAGGCAGTGCCAGTTTTATCGCCAGCGATATTCTGTGCTTTGGCCGGACGGCATCCGATGAGCGGTACACGAGCGGCGTTATTTCTCAGCGCAGCAGCATTTTCCGTGACGGCAAAATGATTTGGTTTGAGCAGGGGCGCATCGGTGGCGCAGACGCTGCCATGCAAAGTCCGCTTGGGCTCAATGGTAAGTCTGTTTGCGCGATGGTGCTGGCTTGTGGACATACACTGAGCAGCGATCAACTACAACAGTTGCGCGAGCAAACAGTCGCGTTGATTTCTGAGGGTGAACCAGAGGCTGCCTGTGGTGTGACGCAAATGAAAACAGTGATCGTCGCTCGGTATCTAGGACATTCCAGTGAAATCGCAAAGCAATGGCAGCAACTCGTTTGGCAACATTTACGTCCGGTCATCAATGCCAATCAAGCAGTCATCCCGAGGATTTGGAATACATGAATCTAGATTTTTCTCTTAAGCATCCGACAGAGTCGGATTATTTTTTAAACGGCACGATCCACGTCGTCTGACTTAGGGCTTCAAAACCACCCTTAAGTGGGCGCACATCCTCAAATCCCATTGCTTTTAAGGTGTGTGCGGCATGGACTGCGCTGGCATCACCGGGGCAAGCGCAGAAGGTGACGATCAACTGCGCGCTTGGTACCTGCTCCAACTGTTCACCGACTTTGTTGACGTTGCGGACCAAAGCACCTGGAAAGACACCTGTTTCCTCAATCAATGTTTGGCTACGTAAGTCAATGACCTGAAATGGCGTATTGGATGCGGCAAGCGCGGCTAACTCGTCGGTACTGATATGTGGGATCGATGCCAATTTCTCGAAGCGTCTTTTTTGCCAGAACTTCCAACCGAACCAAGTCAGGAAGATGCATAAAAAGACCGTGATGATCTGTATGCCGTGTTCTGCCAATAATGTCACTGCTGCGCTGATTTGATCTTGCAAGACATAGCCTGCCAGTAAGGCAATTCCAGCCCATAAAGCGGCACCAATCGCAGAGGCAAACAAAAACTGCCCACGCGGCATGCCTAAAGCGCCGGCAACCGGCGGTGCCACCGTAGAAAAACCTGGAATAAATTTACCAAAAACCAGCGACCACATACCCCATTTGACAAAGCGTGCCTCCGTCTGATTAACGCATGAGCCTGGATTAATGGACATTTTGCACAGCAACTTCAAGACTTTGTAGCCAAAGATTTTCCCGGCCTGATACCACACCAGATCGGCAATCAACGAAGCTGCTACGGCCGCGGCTAACATAGCGCTCAGAGCAAAGAGTGATGTCACCTGACTGGCATTGATCATCATCGTCGGCACGGCTGGGACCGGTAAGCCAAGCTGCTGCAACAGTACATTGCTAAAGATCAGCAAGCTGCTGTTGTGGGCAAAAAAGTCATTGAGCCAGTGGACGGACATAAGTAAAGATAAAGGTAAGGATGACACTTTGATATGAGGTGAATAGCGCTACTAGTTCTGCTACTCCGGCTACTCCAGATTGATATGCCAATCAGTGTGTCATTCTAACTCAACAGACCAACAGCAGTTTTAGCCAATGTTGGTCTACTTTTGTGATAACGCGATGCAATATTAAATTAAACGACAAATTAAATAAAAAATTGCAAAATAGATGAGGATAATTCAGGGTGCAATCGCCTGACATTGTGCAGCGTTAGCAGCAGTATTCGCCTTGCTGCCAAATAACAGTTCTGTGCCACATTGTGATCCGAACATTTGGCTTTGATTATGGCCGACGCCAATGACTTCAAAACGCTGGTGCATTTTTAGGCTCTGCTCACGAGCAAGGTAATGTTCGTATTGCCAATAGCCGTGCGCGCGGGTGATTCGCGTTGGACCTTGGGCTCCGGCACCACAAGATTTGTCTAACACACGGTGGTTCGGGTCGTTATCTGCTGTCCCCGCCAGATAAGTTACCTGACGCTGTAAATGGCGCTGGAATAATTCCTGCCAGCTCGTGGCGCCCGCAAACGGCACCATGTGTTGCATACCGTAGCGGTAGTCATCATAGGCGGGGCAGAGTGCCTGATCGTATGGGGCAAAGCCGTTTCCTTGCGGGCGTTCAGGAGTAAAGTAAAGATAGGAGGAGGGATTCGCAATCAGGTACCGTAAATCGAATCCCGCGTGCCGTACCTGCTCATCGACATGATTGAGAACTGCATAGCGATGCACCAACTGACCACCACCAGAATGTCCCGCGACAGTGATTTTTTGCAGATGTGGGTAGCGTTTTTTATCAGCGAGCATGAGCAAAATATCGTCTAACACAGTCAGTGAACTCAGGCTATTGCCTGGAATGGTGCCGCTTACCGCATTGTCGCCACCTATCCAGCCCTGTACCGACCAGACTGGCATGTTATTGAACCCCTTATCTTTATCGGGTGTTCCAGGAAAGTTAGGCGCAATAATCAGCATCTCATTTTGATTACGACCAGACGTTTTTAGTAGTTCCATCGCGGAAGCAAAATAGTCATCACCATTTCTCTCGATACCGTGTTGAATGATGATGGCTTCATTAATCTCAGCCTGTGGTTGTTCCAAATTCTGATTGGCATAGACTGGAAAATCGTATTGTGCTTGGTTATCGGAACCAAGGTGTAGACGCTGCCAGTGTGGCGCTTCGTCGGCGGCGCTAGCACCAGGTAATAGTGCCGTAGATAAGGATACGCCAATGAGCGTTGCGACGGCAGATGGATGCAGTTTCATAATTTGAAATCCTCAGATGGAACACAGCTGAAAAGAGAAGCGCATTATACAAAGTTGTTATCTGCCGTAATGTGTGTTGTTTGTAACGTTATGCTCAGCAGTTGTATGCACAAAAAAAGAACTGCTTCAAAATAACTTGCACCAAAATGCAACATTTTCTTTGATATGAGCGCGGGATGGTAGCAGAGTGGTGCATGAAAGCTGGTTTGATTCTTGCAATATTTTACTGTGATCAATGAGATTCGCGTTTTATAGACAAAGGCAGAAACATGGACCTGACCCCCCGAGAGAAAGACAAGTTACTGATTTTTACCGCTGCATTATTGGCAGAGAGAAGAATGGCACGCGGACTGAAACTGAATTATCCAGAGGCCGTTGCGCTGATCAGCGCCGCCATGATGGAAGGCGCACGCGATGGCAAAAGTGTTGCGCAATTGATGTCCGAGGGAACCCAGATTCTGAAACGTGCTGATGTGATGGAAGGCGTGCCAGAAATGATCCCCGACATCCAGATTGAAGCAACCTTCCCGGATGGCACCAAGTTGGTGACTGTCCATCATCCTATTCCTTAGGAGTGCCTATGATTCCTGGTGAAATGCTCGTCGCTGAAGGCGATATTGAGCTCAATGTTGGTCGAATGACCGTGACTGTCGTTGTCGCAAATAGCGGTGACCGTCCGATTCAGGTTGGCTCACATTTTCATTTTTTTGAAACCAATCCTTTTCTGAAGTTTGAGCGCGACCTTGCCTATGGCATGCGGCTCAATATTGCAGCGGGGACGGCGGTGCGTTTTGAACCGGGTCAGCAACGCACAGTCGAGCTGGTTGCCCTGGCGGGTGATCGCAAAGTGTATGGTTTTAATGGTCTAGTGATGGGGCAGTTGAAAGGAACGCCATGAAAATTTCTCGTCAGGCCTATGCTGAAATGTTCGGTCCCACAACCGGAGACCGCCTGCGTCTTGCTGATACCGATTTATTTATTGAAATCGAAAAAGACTTTGCGATCTACGGCGAAGAGGTGAAATTTGGCGGTGGTAAAGTTATCCGTGATGGCATGGGGCAATCTCAACGAGCCCACGCCGATGTCATGGATACCGTTATCACCAACGCGGTGATTCTGGATCACTGGGGTATCGTGAAGGCCGATATCGGGCTCAAGAATGGCCTGATTGCTTGTATCGGTAAAGCGGGCAACCCGGACATCCAACGCGGCGTTGACATGGCGATCGGTGGCGCGACCGAGATCATTGCCGGCGAAGGCATGATTGTGACGGCGGGTGGTATTGATTCTCATATCCACTTTATTTGTCCGCAACAAATCGAAGAAGCACTAATGAGTGGCGTCACGACCATGCTGGGCGGCGGCACTGGCCCTGCTGTGGGTACTGCTGCTACGACCTGCACACCAGGGCCGTGGCATCTCCATTCGATGTTAATGGCCGCCGATGCTTTTCCGATGAACTTAGGCTTTCTGGGTAAAGGTAATGTTAGCCTGCCGCTACCGTTAGAAGAACAAATCAGGGCCGGCGCTATTGGCCTCAAGCTGCATGAAGACTGGGGTAGTACACCACAAGCGATTGATAATTGCCTCACTGTTGCTGACCGCATGGATGTACAGGTCGCGATTCATAGTGATACCTTAAATGAAGGTGGGTTTTTAGAGCACACGCTGGCTGCCTTTAAAGACCGCACCATTCATACCTTTCATACTGAAGGGGCCGGTGGTGGACACGCGCCGGATATTATTGCCGCTGTTGGTCAAGGTAATGTCTTACCGTCCTCCACCAATCCGACGCGGCCTTATACCGTCAACACCCTTGATGAGCATCTCGATATGTTGATGGTGTGCCACCACCTTGATCCTGCCATTGCAGAGGATATCGCGTTTGCTGAATCTCGGATCCGCCGCGAGACCATTGCTGCTGAAGATATTTTGCATGACATCGGCGCGATTTCGATGATGTCTTCGGATTCTCAGGCGATGGGGCGGGTGGGCGAGGTCGTCATGCGTACCTGGCAGACCGCGCACAAAATGAAGCAACAACGTGGATCTCTGCCTGAAGATCAACCTGGTAATGACAATTTCCGGGTGAAGCGCTATGTCGCCAAATACACCATCAATCCGGCGATTACGCATGGTATTTCTCATGTGGTCGGCTCATTAGAAGTCGGTAAGATTGCAGATATCGTCTTATGGAAACCCGCTTTTTTTGGCGTGAAGCCGTCGATGATTTTAAAAGGTGGCATGATCGCCGCTGCGCAGATGGGGGATCCGAATGCCTCGATTCCGACACCGCAGCCAGTGCACTATCGCATGATGTTTGGTGCCTTCGGTGGTGGCTTGAAAAAGTCGTTCACCTTCGTTTCTCAAGCCGGTTTTGACGCAGGATTGGCGGAGCAATTAACACTCAGCAAGACCCTAATCCCTGTGAAAAATACCCGCCACGTCCGCAAGCAGGACATGATCCACAACGCCTTGGTCCCTAAAATGGAAGTGGACCCAGAAACGTATGAGGTACGTGCTAATGGCGAGTTGCTGGTGTGTGAGCCTGCAAAGGTGTTGCCGATGGCGCAGCGTTATTTTTTATTTTAAGAAGAACACTGGGTTAAACCTAACTTCTCATCAAAGGACGATGCAATAACAATGCTGACACTTCATACAAAAACAGAAAAAGCAGAAAAAATTGATGGCCAACTGATTTTGCCTTATGAGTTGCGCGAGAAATCCCGTCTCAGAGCAAACCTAGTCAGCGGTGAAGACGTTGCTGTCTTCACAGTGCGTGGAACGGTGATGCGTGATGGTGATCTGATGTTAGGCAATGACGGACGCGTGATTCAGGTGCTGGCGGCAGCGGAGCCAACCTATAAGGTGGAATGTGATCACGCTTTTGCTTTATTGCGCTGTGCTTTTCATTTGGGAAATCGTCATACGCAGGCGCAACTTGGCGAGGGCTATTTACGGATTCGCAAAGATGTCGTGCTAAAAGAGATGCTGCAGGGCTTAGGTGCAAAAGTGACGGAAGAAATGGCGAGTTTTGAGCCGGAAGCCGGGGCGTATGGTGGCGGTCATCATCACGGTGGCGATGAAATGCATCCGCATAATCCATTGGCTCCGATCCCGTTGCGTCAGCGGATTCACCGTCCATCAGATAAGCCAGAGTAATGCAATCGGCTGCGTTATTACACCTGCTACAACTTGCGAGCCCCTCGTTACCGATTGGTGCGTATAGCTATTCGCAGGGGTTGGAGTCAGCGATTGAGCTGGGATTGGTACGCAATGAGATTACCGCGCGGGAATGGATTACCAACTATTTACATGAAGTGGTGGCCCGCTTTGAAGCACCCATTTTATGGCGTTTGCTACATGGCTTTCAAGAGCGTGATGCAGACGTAGTCAGCTATTGGACTAGTCTGTTCATTGCAGCAAGGGATACGGCAGAGTTTCGAGCTGAGAGCATTCAGATGGGGTATTCGCTGGGTAAATTGGTCGGTGATTTAAAAATTGCTGACGCGCAGTTGATGGAAATTTTGCTAGCACAGCCAGAGTTGCCTCTGCCGACCTCACTCGCGTGTGCAGCCGTTGCCCTTGAGGTGCCGCCAGAGTCAGTGATCTTGGGGATGTTGTTCTCGTGGGCAGAAAATCAGACGCTGGTCTGTGTCAAGTCGATACCGTTGGGGCAAGTTGCGGGGCAAAGGTTATTGCTGGCGCTACGTCCTGACCTGGAAGCTGCTGGCACGATAGCGATGTCCTTGGCCGATGATGAATTGTCGAACTGGTCGCCGGGATTGTCGCTGTTATCGATGCAGCACGAAGTGCAATATAGCCGTTTATACAGGTCATGAATATCGTGATCGTTTAAAAATAAAAGAGAGAAGTGAGCATCAATGAATACGATAAAGACTCAAGCAGCTCCTGTGGTTAATCCATTACGGGTCGGCATAGGCGGTCCAGTTGGCTCTGGCAAAACAGCATTGTGCGAAATGCTGTGCAAACGTATGCGCGACGATTATGAGATGGCGGTCATTACCAACGACATCTATACCAAAGAGGACATGGAGATCTTGCTACGTGCGGATGCGTTACCCGCGGAACGTTTGATGGGCGTTGAAACGGGCGGTTGCCCTCATACCGCGATACGCGAAGATGCATCAATCAACCTTGAGGCCATCGCGCGGATGAGTGCTGATTTTCCGGATCTGGATCTAATACTGGTGGAATCTGGTGGCGATAACCTCGCAGCGACTTTCAGTCCGGAATTGTCTGATCTAACGATTTACGTGATCGACGTCGCCGGTGGTGAAAAAATCCCGCGTAAAGGTGGGCCAGGGATTACACGCTCTGACTTGCTGATTATTAATAAAACCGATCTGGCGCCGCACGTGGGGGCGAATCTAGACATCATGGCGCAAGATGCAAAACGGATGCGCGGCGCACGGCCTTTTGTATTTACGAATTTACGCACAGGTGATGGGTTAGAGGCTGTCGTAAGTTTTATTCGTGAGCAGGGCATGCTGGATGTCGCTCAGCCGTGATCTATATTCCTCTGATGAAACATGCAGTATTCATTTTTTAAAAAAGGGAGTGAGAATAGTATGAAAACGAAACGTATGACATGGTTGACTAAAATCCTCGGACTGTGTGGATTATCTCTCTTTGCACTACCTGCCTCTGCCCATATCAGCGTGATGCATAGCGTTGGTGGCTTTGAAGCAGGATTAATGCATCCAATAACTGGTCTCGATCATTTATTGGCAATGATTGCTGTTGGTATGTGGGCGGCGAAGAATCAGCGGTCTGCGCAATGGGTGCTACCTGTTGTTTTTCCATTGATGATGGCGATCGGTGCGATAGCAGGTGCATCAGGTCTTGTTGTGCCTGGCGTAGAGGCCGGGATTGCTGCGTCTCTCTTGGTTTTGGGTTTATGTATTGCGCTGATGGCACGTTTGCCAGTTTCCGTGAGTGCTGGGCTAGTTGGCGTATTTGCATTAGCGCATGGCTATGCGCATGGTGTTGAGTTACCTTCCGAGGCTGCTGGTGCATGGTTTGGCGTGGGGTTTTTAATCGCCACGGTCGGACTTCATGCGGTTGGTTTTTTTGCTACGCGTTCTTTGCAGCAGATTGCAACGAGTGGCCGCGCCAGCGTTGTGTATCGTGGAGTAGGTGCGGCAATTGCGATGTCGGGCATGTATTTTTTTAGTGCACTGATCTGATCGTTGTTGGATTCATTGCGGCCTCTCATTGTGGAGCCGCAATGGAAGATGTTGATGTTGATTTGTTGAAAAGGCTTTTGGGTTCGGCGTACCAAAAGCCTTTTTTATTGTCGCTCAGCGTTCCTACTCCTTCGTCTTGTCACCTCAGTAGATTAGGCATTGTGCAGATTTCGTCATCTGGTTACGTTACATGCGTCAAGACCTACAGGATGACCGCGATCTACAATGCCTCATGATGTGAAGTTCAGATGAGACGTTCAATTCAAACACAAGGAGACGGCGATGTGGCGTGGTGTGATACCTGCGGTAACAACAAAATTTACGGCTGATGATGGACTCGATTTCAACGAAATGGAACGTTGTTTTCGTTATCTCATGGATGCAGGCTGCGATGGCTTGATTGCTTGCGGTTCCTTAGGTGAGGGGCCTTTGCTTTCTCACGCTGAGCGCATCGACGTCTTGAAATTAACTAAAGCGATGACAGCCGATAAGCCAGCGATTTTGACGGTGGCGGAAGCGGCGACCCGTGACGCGTGCGCCTTGGCTGAAAAAGGTGCACGTGCTGGCGCTGATGGTCTGATGGTGGTGCCGAGTACGATCTATCACAGCAACCACAAAGAAACCGTGGCGACCTTGCGTGCCATTGCCGCCGCCGCGGATCTACCGATCATGATTTATTCGAATCGCCTCGCTTATCGTGTTGATGTGACGACTGATATGCTGGAGGAGTTGGCGGATGATCCGCGCTTTGCTGCGGTCAAAGAGTCATCTGATGATATTCGTCGTACGACAGAAATCATTAACCGCCTTGGTCAGCGTTATGATTTATTTACCGGTGTTGATAATCTCGCCTTTGAGGCGTTGACGGCGGGCGCGGTGGGCTGGGTTGCGGGTCTCGTTGTGGCATTTCCACATGAAACAGTGGCAATTTATCGCCTGATTCAGGCTGGACGCTACGCGGAAGCGCTGGCAATTTATCGTTGGTTCCGTCCATTGCTGGATCTTGATGTCTCTACTTATCTGGTACAGAACATTAAATTAGTCGAGGCTCTGGTGATCAATTCCAATGATCGCGTTCGCGCGCCACGCCTTCCTTTAGAGGGTGAATTGCGGTCGCGGGTTGAAAACGTCGTTCGTACGGCATTAGCAACCCGTCCATTGCTATCTTCTTTTGCTTGATGTGGTGATGCTTCAACAAGCTGATGTGATCGTCATTGGTGCCGGTATTGTCGGGGCGGCTTGTGCCGTCAGCCTTCAGCAGGCTGGCATGCGGACGTTGTTGATCGATGCTGCCCAGCCAGGCTGTGGTGTGACTGCGGCGGGCATGGGGCATCTGGTTGCGTTAGATGAAAGTGAGCAAGAACTCGATCTTTGTTTGTATTCACTCAACCTATGGCGCGACTGGGTAGTGCAACATCCAGATATTGGCCAGGTCACGCAAAGCGGCACGTTGTGGGTGGCTGAAAACGAAGCACAACTTCAGCAGGCCCAACAACGTGCAGAAAGATTAAATGCCCGCAACTGGCACGCAGAGATGATCAGTACGCAGCAGCTACATCAGCTTGAGCCTGCCTTACGACAAGGTCTGGCTGGTGCAGTCAGAGTATCGGGCGATAGCATCGTTTATGCGCCGGTGATTGCGCATCACATGGCACAAGAGCTGAAACAATTGGGCGGGCAATTACTTTGTGGCTATCAGGTGATCTCGCTGAATCAGGCATCAGGTTCATCAGTGAACCTAGAGTTGGACAACGGGCAACGATTGTCGGCACAACACGTCGTTGTTGCTGCTGGTCTTGGAACGTCAAGTTTATTACCCGACATCCCAGTGTTCCCGCGCAAAGGTCACTTAGCTATTACTGATCGCTACCCTCGGCGGTTGCAGCACCAGATTGTCAGTATGGATTACGGTCAGCACAACATGACCGCTGATGGTCTAAGCGTTGCGGCAAATATCCAGCCGCGCGCTACAGGGCAGTGGTTGATTGGATCTAGTCGTCAGGATGGTCAGACTGATACGCAGGTCTCAACAATTGCCTTGGGTACTGTGTTGCAGTCAGCGATTCGATTGTTACCCTGTTTGGCGACAATGCATGTCATCCGCGCGTGGGCAGGTATGCGTCCGGCGTCACCGGATGGACAGCCTATCCTTGGCGCTCATCCTTATCGTTCTGGTGTCTGGTTGGCAGCTGGGCATGAAGGTTTGGGCGTGACAACGGCGTTAGCGACGGCTGAATTATTAAAAGACCAGATGTTGGGACTGCCAACAGCAATTGATGCAACACCCTACGCACCATCGCGTTTGTTGCCATAGAAACCTGATTGGAAGCTTGATGATGGAGCAAAATAAACAATCAAATAAAACGATTCAGATTTATCTGAATGGACAATGGGTTACTGCTAATGGCGCCATGACTGTGGCAGCGTTGATCCTATCGCAGACTACGTATAACACAAGGACCTCCGTAACAGGTATGCAGCGCTTTGCCGTCTGTGGAATGGGCGCATGCCAGGAGTGTCGGGTATCGGTCAACGGTCGCCCACATCAGCTTGCCTGTCAGGTGTGGTGCGAAACAGGCATGGTGATTGAGACTGGAGGGGCTAAGTGAGCGTCGCTGATCGAATTTGCGACGAAATTGTCGCGTCGGTTCTAATTGTTGGTGCGGGCCCCGCAGGTTTGGCTGCTGCCGCCGCTGCGGCACCGAATGCGAAGAATGTCTTGATTCTCGATGAGAATAGCGAAGCTGGTGGGCAGATCTGGCGTCGGGGTGTTGATCCGTCTAACACTCAAGGATGGGCCCTTTATTCGCAGTTAGTGGCGCAGCCACATGTGCAATGGTTGTCTGGTAGTCGGATCATTGCAGTGATTGCGAATAATCGACTGTTGGTTGAAACGCCCGATGGTCCCAGAATCATTCAATGGCAGAAGATGATTCTTTGTACGGGTGCGCGTGAGTTGATACTGCCCTTTCCGGGTTGGACCTTGCCTGGAGTTACTGGTGCTGGTGGCCTACAGGCGCTGATTAAATCGGGTGCCAATTTAAAGGGGCGCCGGGTGGTTATCGCGGGAACTGGGCCGTTGCTGTTATCCGTTGCGGCCAGCGTCAAACAAGCACAGGGGCAGGTTGTGGCCGTTGTTGAGTACCGCAGTGCCGCTGCGCTGCGCCAATTTTTTTATGCGCTTTTATCAGGTCATCAGCAGAAGCTATGGCAGGCAGTTGGCTTGCTATGGGCAATGAAACCTTGGCGCTACAGACTTAGTAGCGTAGTCAGTGCAGCCCAAGGCATATCCGAAGTGACGTCAGTGATTATCCAAAAGGGGGATAAAAGCGAAGAAATTGCTTGCGACTTGCTGGCCTGTGGATTTGGTTTGCGGACCAATCTGGAATTGGCTACATTACTGCGCTGTCAGTTGCGTGACGGTGCGATTGTCGTCGATGAGCAGCAGCGCACCAGTCAGCAGAATATTTGGGCAGCTGGTGAAGCGACAGGCATTGGCGGCGTTGATAAAGCCTTGATTGAGGGCCGAATTGCCGGCTTGGATGCAACTGGTTACCGAGCAACAGATAAAGAAGCAAAACTGCGAGAAAAAGCATGGATGTTTACCGGAACGTTACAAAAAACATTCAACTTAGATGTACGTTTGCGTCAATTATGTCAGGCCGATACGCTGGTCTGCCGCTGCGAAGATGTACCGGCGAGAGAGCTAGAGAAGTTTGCTGACTGGCGAACAGCAAAGCTGATGACACGTGTAGGTATGGGGGCTTGTCAGGGCAGAATTTGTGGTGTGGCATGCGAGTTTTTATACGACTGGCAGACCCCTGAAGCACGTCAGCCTGTGTTTCCGGCAAAGGCCTCCAGCCTAGCGTTATTAGCAGATCTGCCGCCAGATACGTCGTTGCATGGGTAGGATACCAAACATCGTTATCTGCCCCTTGAAGGTAACATCCTCGCGATGGTATGGCGATGGTAAATTGAGCGTAAATTGGATCGGCGTCTTGAGATTGTCGACATATTAAGTACTTTTGTTTTGAGGACAAGCGATCGTTATAAAATGATCGTGTTTTTGTCTCGTCGGGAGTGTGCACATTGTACGAGGTCAGGAAATAGCGCTGTTTTTATTCATCTCAATCTGAAGTCATTCGAGAATATGTTTCCGCTTTCAATCCTGATAGGCAAGCTTGCACCTGCCTATGTTTATGTCCTTGCTGGTTACCTTGCTAAGCGTCTGACGCCCATCCGCGAGAAGTGGATTGCTCACTGCTTATTCTACGTATTTATTCCGATGACCGTATTCAAAGGGGCATTATCATCGGATGCTGGACATTTTTTAATTTTGACTGGTCTGGCACTGATGACGAGCTGCTTTTTGGCGGTCGCTGGGTTTTATCTACGTAAAAAGTTCGATGGACGCCTCGCTCCTGGGATGGTGTCATGCTTATTTAGTTATCTCAATATTGGCTGGTTTGGTATCCCCATTGTGCAGGCGGTATATGGCCCGGAAGGTGCGGCGATCATGACCGCTTTTTATGTGGGCGGGATGTTATTCGGTAATACCATCGGTTATTCGTTGGCCACCGCTGGTGAAGGCAGTTGGGTGAAAGGCTTATCTAAACTAATCAAAATTCCATCGATCTATGCCGTTGTCATTGCCTCTGGATTGAAGCTTGGGTTTGTCGGCTCGGATCATCTGATTTTAGAGCGCGCAGGCTTTTTATTGAAATTCGGTACGCTGATGACTTCCATTTGCGGCATGGGTTTGGTTGGTATGAGCATTGCTTACACGCAGTTCAGAAAAGTACCTTGGGGAATGTTGGGGCAATTATTAGCGTGGCGCTTCGCCTGCATCTTGCTGCTGACAAGTAGCTTGCAAGCGATTTTATTGCCTATCGGTGTAATCACCGCGCTGGACGCAAGAATCTATCTTTTATTTGCGGCGCTTCCGATCGCTGCTAATTTGCTGGTGTTTTCAGCCAAAGATAGTAAAGGGCAGGTCGAATACGAATTGGTCGGAATTGCGTTATTTGCTTCAACGGTGCTGTCTTTCGTGTTGTTGCTTGCCGCAATCTATCTACCGCATTTATTTCTGAGCTGATGTTAAGTGGTTAATAGTATTAACCTACAGCACTACTGCATATTGAGCACATGTTACTTAAATGTATTGTTAAAGATATTGTTAAAGTCATAGTTAAAGGCATTGTTAAAGGCATTGTTCTTTACAGAAATTAAATCGCCTCGGCTCAACACTATTTCGCTCCTTAGCATATTGATCTGGCGCTAATGCGCTTGCTATTTTGCGTTCATTTGGGGCAAACTTAAGATACTTTTTTTACATTTTGAAACTCCTTATCACGACCTTTGATCGGGGTGATCAAAAAAGCATCTATTTGTCTACTAACCGAAGTTGCCGCCTTACTTAAGTAGCCGTTCAAATTCTAGTGTATGATGTTAATGACTTTTGAGTCAGTTTTATTTCTGACTCAATTCATCATTCCCAACCTATCTGTGTATTTCAGGAGTGTGAAAATTGAAAAAAGCAAGGATGTTCAAAGAAAGCCCCCTACAAGCGCTCGCGAAAGGTACTGGTGGCCTATTAGTAACAGGGCTACTGATCAGCGGTTGTGCGGTTGGTCCGGATTTTCGTTCGCCAGTCGCGCCTGTCAGTTCTGATCAGTATTCTTATACGGGTGTCAATACCGTTAAAGATACGGTGACTGGCAATAGCTTTGCTGGCCAATCGCAAAAATTATCTACCGGACAGGATATTTCAGCTGCGTGGTGGGAGGTTTTTAAGTCGGATGCCTTGGATAAACTGATCCGAGAGTCTCTCAAGCACAGTCCTAGTCTAGCTTCCGCCCAAGCTGCATTACGTCAGGCGCAAGAGAACTATAATTCGCAGGCTGATTCTGTTTTGTATCCAAGTGTCACTGGTAATCTGCAGGCGCAACGAGAGCATGCCTCTGCGGTGTCGACCAATGTTCCAGGTGGAACTATCCTTAACTTATACAATGCTTCAGTGAACGTGTCCTACGCCGTGGATGTATTTGGTGCGAACAAACGTGGATTGGAAAGTGTGCAAGCCGGGGTTGAATATCAACGTTTTCAGGTAGAGGCGACTTATTTGACGCTGACTGCCAACGTTGTAACGACAGCGATCCGCGAAGCATCGTTCCGCTCGCAGCTGCAAGCAACGCAAGAAATTCTTGAGGCGCAAACCGCACAGTTAGCTGTGATTGAAAAACAGTTTGCCGTTGGTGCTATTCCTAAAGCCAGCTTACTGTCACAGCGTAATCTGGTCGCTCAAACACGTGCCAGCATTCCCGGTCTACAAAAATCCATTGATCAGACCCGTAATCAGCTGGCCGTGTTGGCAGGTAAATTACCTGGTGATGCAGATCTGCCGGAGTTCCATCTGGAAACACTACAGTTGCCACAAGAACTGCCCGTATCCGTACCTTCCGCGTTGGTTCGTCAACGTCCGGATATCCGCGCAGTAGAGAGTTTATTGCATCAGGCAAGTGCGCAAGTTGGTGTGGCCACAGCCAATCAGTATCCGCAATTTTCTCTATCCGGTAGTTACGGTTTTACGTCATCGGACTCAAGTAAGCTTTTTACGAACAACATGAGTTTCTGGAGTCTGGGCGGTGGTTTAGTCGCGCCTCTCTTTAATGCGGGTGCTTTGTCAGCGAAGCGTCGTGCTTCCGAGGCGGCCTATGACCAGGCAGCTGCACAATATCGATCAACGGTATTGTCAGCATTCCAGAACGTCGCTGATACATTGCGTGCACTCGAATTTGATGCACAGACATTAAAACAGCAAGCAGAAGTTGAATCGCTGGCAAAAGACACGCTGCAGTTGACCACCAAACAATATAAGTTGGGTGGCGTTAGTTCGTTGGCATTGTTGGACGCCAAGCGTACTTATCAAACTGCGCGGATCAATCTGGTGCAAGCGCAAGCAAATCGTTATGCGGACACTGCTGCTTTATTTCAGGCGATGGGTGGTGGCTGGTGGAATCGCCCTGAGCTAGTGGATATTTCCAAAGCGGAAACCGCTGGTGATAAAGCGTCACAGTAATCAAAGTAGATCGATATTCCATTTGAATTTTGAAATGTAAGGGGAAGTGTTCATGACTAAGCGTATGTTCATTATGCTAGGCAGTGTGGTGTTGTTGATCGCCGTGCTGGCTTTTGGCAAATTTCTGCAAATTAAACAATTGATTGCGAGTGCACCAAAAGCTGGTGCGCAAACAGTTTCTGCAGCCAAAGCCGAGGTACTTGAGTGGCAGCCACAAATCTCCGCGGTAGGAACCGTGAGTGCGTTCCGTGGCGTAGATCTGAGTTCAGAAGTGACTGGCCTCGTCCGCGAAGTGTTGTTTAAATCGGGTCAGAATGTGAAGCGTGGTGATTTGTTAATTCAACTCAATGCCGATGCTGACATCGCTCAATTACATGCATTAGAAGCTGCGGCTGAATTGTCTGCTACCGTTTTAAAACGCGATCAGGCACAGCTGGCAGCTGAAGGTGTGAGTCAGGCGCAAGTTGATGGCGATGCGGCAGACTTAAAAAACAAGCGTGCTCAAGTCGCACAACAAGCCGCATTGGTAGAGAAAAAATCTATTCGCGCGCCATTCAGTGGTCGCCTCGGTATCACGACGGTGAATCCAGGTCAGTACGTCAATACTGGCGATAAATTAGTGACTTTGCAAACGATTGATCCGGTGTATGTTGATTTCTTTGTGCCACAAAAGCAGATCAGTTCGTTGAAAGTCGGACAAAATCTGAAAGTGGCCAGCGATGCGTTTGCAGGACAGGCATTTGCGGGTCAGGTCAGTTCCATTAATCCTAAAGTGGATACATCCAGCCGCAACGTTCAGGTACAGGCAACATTGAGCAATCAAAAGCAAGCGTTATTGCCAGGGATGTTTGCCAACGTTGCGCTCGACGTTGGTGATAAAAATAAGTTCATCACGTTGCCGCAAACTGCAATCACTTATAACCCATACGGTTCTACAGTGTTTGTCATCAAAGACGACAACAAAAAGGACGACAAGGGTAATCCTGTCAAAGTAGCGCAGCAAGTGTTTGTGACGACGGGTGCAACCCGTGGCGACCAGGTTGCTGTACTGGCCGGTATCGAGGCTGGACAAATTGTTGTGACCAGCGGACAGTTGAAGTTGAAAAATGGTACGCCAGTGCTGATTGATAATTCTGTGCAACCTAAAAATAGTCCGAATCCAACTCCGCAAGAACACTAATAGGAGCTACGATGAAATTTACCGATATCTTTATCCGACGTCCGGTGCTTGCCATGGTGGTGAGCTTGCTGATCGTCGTACTCGGTTTGCGATCTTTGTTTAGTTTGCCGGTTAACCAATACCCTCGTACGCAAAATGCGGTGGTCACGGTGTCAACGACATACTATGGTGCTGATGCGCAAACTGTTGCAGGTTTTATTACGCAGCCACTCGAATCCGCGATTGCGCAGGCGCAGGGGATTGATTACTTATCCTCTTCGTCCAGCAGTGGCGTATCAACGATTACGGCAACATTGCGTCTGAACTACGATGCTAACCGTGCATTGACTGAAATTAACACGCAAGTGAATTCGGTCAAAAATCAGCTGCCAGCGCAGGCGCAGGCGCCGGTGTTAACAGTGCAGACAGGTCAGACGACGGACGCCATGTACATGGGGTTCTATAGCGATAGCTTGCCAACTAATAACGTCACTGACTTTTTGATTCGTGTTGTGAAGCCTAAACTCGATTCTATCGAGGGTGTGCAGACAGCCGAGTTGCTTGGCGCGCGTCAGTTTGCGTTACGGGCTTGGTTAGATTCCAACAAAATGACGGCAATGGGCGTGACTGCTGCGGATGTCAGCACAGCGTTGACCAGTAATAACTATCTGACGGCACTAGGTGCATCTAAAGGTCAGATGGTGACTGTGCCGTTGACAGCAGGTACAGATTTGCATTCTGTTGAAGAGTTTAAAAAACTGGCTGTGAAACAAAATGGCGACGCCATTGTCCGTCTGGAAGATGTAGCAACAGTGACACTCGGTTCCGAAAACTATGATTTCAACGTCGCGTTTAGTGGCGTGAGATCCGTGTTTATCGGTATCAAAGTCGCTCCGGAGGCCAATATTCTGGACGTGGCCAAGCGCGTTCGTAAAGCCTTTCCACCGATCCAATCGCAATTGCCGAATGGCTTGACCGGGCAGATCGTGTATGACTCGACAGAGTTCATTAACACATCGATCGAAGAAGTAGTAAAAACGCTGCTCGAGGCACTGGTTATTGTGACGGTGGTGATTTACCTGTTCCTGGGTAGCTTCCGTGCGGTGATGGTGCCAGTCATTGCGATGCCATTATCACTCGTTGGTACTTTCTTCGTGATGTTGATGTTTGGCTATTCGATAAACTTGTTAACCTTGCTCGCGCTGGTGTTGGCGATTGGCCTGGTGGTCGATGATGCGATTATTGTGGTGGAGAACGTTGATCGCCACATGAAAGAAGGTAAGTCGATTCTCGATTCATCGTTGATCGCAGCGCGTGAACTCGGCGGACCGATTCTGGCGATGACCGTTGTTTTGGTGGCAGTGTATGTGCCGATTGGTTTTCAGGGTGGTCTGACAGGTGCATTGTTCACGGAGTTTGCCTTCACGCTGGCAGGCTCAGTGGCGGTATCTGGCATCGTCGCGCTGACTTTGTCACCAATGATGTGTTCACGCTTCTTTAAAGCGGAGCAGAACGAAGGGCGCTTCGTCAAGTTCATCGACCATACGTTTGAGCGGGTGCGTAGTCGTTATCTGCGTATTTTGCATAGCTTGCTCAATACCTGGCCAGTACTGATTGTCATGAGTGCGATTTTGATCGGCCTTCTTGGTCTGATGTTCAAAATGTCGCAGTCGGAATTAGCGCCTGAAGAAGATCAAGGAATTGTCTTGTCGCAAGTTGTCGGCGCGCCAACGGCGACGTCTGATCAGATGCAGACTTATGCGGATCAGGTGTTCAAAGTCGGTCACGATATGCCTGAATACAAGCAGATGTTCCAGATCACAGGCGTGCCAACGACCAATGCTGGTATTGGTGGTGTCTTGCTGAAAGACTGGGGCGAACGTAGCCGTAGTGCGAAAGAAATTCAAAAAGACTTGCAAGCAAAATGGAATAAGATCGCAGGTGCTCGTGTCGCTGCGTTTCAGTTCCCAGCGTTGCCAGGTTCATCTGGCTTGCCAGTGCAGTTCCTGATTACCACGACGGAGCCTTTTGAAAACTTGAATTCCATCGTACAACAGGTGATGGATAAAGCACGTACCTCTGGCAAATTCTACTTCATGGACGTTGATTTGAAGCTGGATAAGCCACAGGCAACGCTGGAAATGGATCGCGATAAAATCACTGCGTTGGGAATGACACAGCAAGGTGTTGGTCAGGCACTTGGTGCTGCATTGGGCGGTGGTTATGTGAACTATTTTTCGATTGCTGGTCGCTCTTACAAAGTGATCCCGCAAGTGCAACAGGTGGATCGTTTGAACCCGGATAATCTGCTCGATTTCAACATCCGCACACCGTCTGGATCGATGATCCCTGCAAGCACGGTGGCGCATTTTTCTTATAGCGTTGTGCCAGAAGCGATTAACCGTTTCCAACAGTTGAATTCGGCAACGATTTCAGGTGTGGCTGGGGTGTCGCAGGATGAAGCATTGAGCTACTTAAAAGGTCTGGTACAAGAGGTGGCACCTACTGGCTATACCGTTGATTACTCAGGTCAGTCTCGTCAGTTTATGAATGAGTCTGGTGGCTTCCTCATTACCATGGCGTTTGCGGTGATTATTGTATTCTTGGCATTGGCGGCGCAGTTCGAGAGTTTCCGTGATCCTGTGATTATTCTGGTTTCCGTACCATTGGCGTTGTTCGGTGCGATGATCTTTATTTTCTGGGGTTTCTCGTCAGTGAATATTTATACCCAGGTTGGTCTGGTGACGCTGATGGGGTTGATCAGTAAGCACGGCATTCTGATCGTTGAGTTTGCTAACCAGCTGCGTAAAAAAGGCTTAAGCAAACGTGATGCGATTGAAGAAGCGGCTGGTGAACGTCTGCGTCCGATTCTGATGACGACGGCAGCGATGGTGTTTGGTGTGGTCCCGCTGGTGATCGCCTCGGGTGCTGGTGCAGCAGGGCGTCATGCGATGGGGCTGGTGATCTTTACTGGCTTGTCGATTGGTACGTTGTTTACCTTGTTTGTCGTACCGGCGATGTATGTGTTTATCTCTGGTAAGCATGAGGCGGAAGTACCTGCTGGGGATGTGGCAGTGTTGGATACGCCGAGTTCGCACGCAGTTTAACTTGTTGTTCTTGTCAAAAAACCCGTCAACTGTTTGGCGGGTTTTTTGCTTTTTCGTTTGCAGACAAGGACAAAAGCAACACCAAAGCCAGTGAGCAGAAATGCTGCAAAATTTTTACAAGCGACTCGCAAGCGCAATAATCGACCTCTTCAGCGCAGCGTGTACTGCCAGCATTTCGGTCTTTTGCGTCTGACGATGGTAGCGGAATAGCATTAAGCCTTCGACCTGAGCAACGATGAGGGTTGCGCGTAGTTTGTATTCGTCGTCTGAAATGGCGGGGTTGAGGCCTTGGATGAGTTTGAAGATGGCTTTGCGTTCGCGGGCGATCATTTTGTCCATGAGAGCGGATGCAAAGGCATTGCGGGCGGCGAGGGCCCAGATTTCGAAAAACATGCCGTAAGTGACTGGATTGCTCAGTTCTTCTAAAAACATGCTGATAGCGGAATCGAGCTGATCGATGCGTGGTTGTTGTTTCATTGCGCTGGTGATGTGGTCAATTTTTTCCTGAAATTGATTCATCGTCATCAATAAAACGGCTTCCATCAATACATCTTTGCTCTGAAAGTAATGTTGCACATTACTCAGACTGATACCAACTTCGCTCGCTACTTTTCGCATCGAGAGACCAGCGTAACCTTCGCTGGCAAGAATATGTCGTGCGGCTTCTAAGATTTCACTGACTCTGCCCATTCCTTTTTCGGTGGTGCTGGATGACTTATTCTTGAGTGAGGTCTGGAGGGTGTTTTGCATGGTCTGGTGAGTCGGTAATGAGCCTGAATTATCGCATAATGATGCTGTGCAACCTGAATTCTGATTGACAACTAGTACGAGTGACCTATAAATTACGATTATTGGTCAATTGACCTATATTTCAATAATAAATCGATTTTGGCAAGACTTTTCTCTTCGATGTCGTGGTTTCAATAAGAAGAGGCTTGCCATGGTCAGCACAAGAAAACGGAGACACACATGAGTCAGCAAGTCTATGTGACAGGCGTTGGAATGATTCCTTTTGCCAAGCCAGGCACGGGCGCGATTTACGATCAGATGGGGGCGAGTGCTGCGGTGATGGCGCTCGCAGACGCGGGAATCAGCTATGACATGATTGAGCAAGCCTACGTCGGCTACGTCTATGGTGATTCTACTGCAGGACAGAAGGCGCTGTATCAGGTTGGGATGACAGGGATTCCGATTGTCAACGTGAATAACAATTGCTCAACGGGCTCGACAGCGCTATTTCTGGCACGTCAGGCCATTGCCAGCGGTGCGGCGGAATGTGTGTTGGTGCTGGGGTTTGAACAGATGAGTCCCGGCGCATTGGGGGCGGTGTTTCAAGACCGGCCAAGTCCGTTTGATCGTTTTGATGAGGTGACTGAGCAATTGGTGGGGATGTCGCACATTCCCCTTGCGCTGCGTTATTTTGGTGGCGCAGGTTTAAGTCATATGCAGAAATATGGCACGCCGATGGAGTCATTCGCTAAGATCCGTGCGAAAGCGAGTCGCCATGCAGCAAATAATCCGCTTGCGCTCTTTAAGCAAGTGGTTACGCCAGAAGATGTGATGAATTCAACCATGATCTGGCCAGGTGTTATGACCAAACTCATGGCATGCCCTCCAACCTGTGGCGCTGCTGCTGCGGTACTGGTATCAGAACAATTTGCGAAAAAACATAGCTTGAATACACAGGTCTATATTGCTGGTCAAGCGATGACGACAGATAGGCCAGACACCTTTGATTCTGGCGATATGATGCGGGTGGTTGGTAGCAATATGAGTAAAGAAGCCGCTGCAAAAGTGTATGCACAGACCGGTATTGGCCCAGATGATCTGGACGTCGTTGAGCTGCATGACTGCTTTGCCCACAATGAACTTATTACCTATGAAGCACTGGGTTTGTGCCCGGAAGGTGGCGCTGCGAAATTTATCGATGATGGCGACAACACCTATGGTGGTAAGGTCGTGACGAATCCTTCTGGTGGGTTGCTCTCTAAAGGGCATCCATTAGGTGCGACAGGATTGGCGCAATGCTTTGAACTCACGCAGCAATTACGCGGCAATGCTGGCGGCCGTCAGGTGCAGGGCGCGCGCGTGGCACTGCAGCATAATCTGGGGTTGGGTGGTGCGTGTGTGGTGACGATGTATCGTCAATCCTAATCATAAAACGGAGCATGTCATGAATTACACCTCACCGTGGATGAACCCAGAGTTGGATGGTTTCAGAGAGTCGATCCGACGTTTTATCGAATCAGAAGTCACACCCCATCAGGACCGCTGGCGTGCACAGCAGCACGTTGACCGTGCGTTATGGCACAAGGGGGGCGAGATGGGGATGTTGCTCGCTGATATTCCTGAAGAGTATGGTGGCTCAGGCGGCAATTTTGCGCATCAGGCAGTGGTGTTTGAAGAGCTGAGTGACGCAGGGGATATGGCGTTTGGTATCCACGTCCATGCGATCGTGGCGCATTATATTTTGAATCAAGGCACGGAAGCGCAAAAGAAAAAATATCTGCCTTTGCTTGCCAGTGGTGAGATGGTCGCTGCGATTGCCATGTCTGAACCCGGAGCAGGGTCTGATTTAAAAGGCATACGCACTTCAGCCGTTCGTGACGGTGATGGATACCGGATTAATGGTTCAAAGATCTTCATTTCTAACGGCTATCTGGCTGATCTAGTCGTTGTTGTGACAAAAACGGATCCGGATGCTGGTGCAAAGGGCGTATCGCTCATGCTGGTGGAAACCCGCGATTGTCCTGGTTACCGCGTCGGCAGGATACTTGAAAAAATCGGGCAAAAAGGGCAGGACACGTGCGAGTTGTTTTTTGATGACGTTCATGTACCGGCTGATGCGGTGTTGGGTGGCGTTGAGGGGCGAGGCTTTTATCAGTTGATGACCGAATTGCCGTATGAACGGACCATTCTTGGTATCGCTGGGGTTGCAGCCATCGAGCGTGCACTTCGTCTCACAGTTGAGCATACCCGCGAGCGTAAAGCATTCGGTCAGGCCTTGATTGAGATGCAGAATACCCGTTTTGTATTGGCAGAGATTAAGACTGAAGCGACTATTGCGCGCACCTTTATCGATCGTTGCATCGTGGATACTCTAGAAGGTCGTATGGACACTGAACTGGCATCGATGGCGAAATACTGGATTTCGGATTTGCAATGCAAAGTCATTGATCAGTGTCTGCAATTATTTGGCGGTTACGGTTATATGCTTGAATATCCAATTGCGCAGATGTATGTTGATGCACGAGTGCAGCGCATTTATGGGGGCGCCAATGAAATTATGAAAGAGATTATTTCTCGTTCGCTGTAATGTAGGTCTGTCGAGAATAGCTGCTTGATGCGCGGCTGCTAGGTGCAACCCAACAATTCTGACGATGGCGATGCATTGACGTTGTACGAGCATTAATTCTTTTTCTGTTTTTTTAGAAATAGGTAAATACATGAGTGGTCCGTTAACTGGTTTGCGTGTCATCGAAATGGTCGGTCTCGGCCCTTGTCCTTTTGCCGCCATGATGTTGGCAGATATGGGCGCAGAAGTTATTCGCATTGATAAAAAAACACCGCCCGGCGCATCGAATCCTTTTCCGATGCTTGGCACTCGCTTCGATGTCATGGCGCGTGGACGACGTTCATTGGCACTGGATTTAAAACAATCCTCGGATCAGGCAGTTTTATTAGAATTAATTGATAAAGCCGATATATTGTTAGAAGGATTTCGGCCCGGTGTGATGGAGCGCCTTGGCGTTGGGCCGGATATCTGTCTTGCCCGTAACGCGAAGTTAGTCTACGGACGTATCACGGGATGGGGGCAGCATGGCCCCTTGGCTCAAGCCGCGGGTCATGACATTAATTATCTGGCATTGACTGGCATGCTCCATGCCATGGGTCGAGCTGACACCCCTCCTGCGCCGCCATTAAACCTGGTGGCTGATTTTGGTGGCGGTGCAATGATGCTCGCTTTTGGTGTTGTCTGCGCAACGCTGGAAGCGCAGAAGTCGGGGTTGGGTCAGGTAATTGATGCGGCGATGGTGGATGGGTCTGCATTATTGGGTGCCATGCTCTACGGCTTTAAACAATTTGGCGCGTGGCGCTCAGAGCGTGAAGCAAACCTACTAGATGGCGGGGCACCGTTTTACGATAGTTATGCCTGTGCTGACGGCAAATTTATTACGATCGGTGCTATCGAGCCACAGTTTTATGCATTATTGTTGAAGCTGACCGCGGTCGATGATCCGCTGTTCTTGTCTCAGATGGAGATGTCCTCCTGGCCACAGTTGAAACAAAAATTTTCCGCTCTCTTTGCGACCAAAACCCGGAGTGAATGGTGCACTGTTCTAGAGGGGACCGACGTTTGCTTTGCTCCAGTACTCGATATGGATGAGGCTGCATCTCATTCACATAACATTGCGCGGAAAAATTTTATTGACGTTGATGGCGTTATGCAGCCCGCACCTGCGCCGCGGTTTAGTCGGACGCCTGCAACGGTTGGTATGCCACCATCGACGCCTGGTCAGCAAAGTTTGCAGATATTGCAAGATTGGAATGTGAGTGAGGCCCTGATTCAGCAATATCACGATTCATAACTTTGTTGCTATTCGGGGTTAAGAATTTTATTTATCTCGTCTTCAAAGTACGTGATTTTCTTTTGTCTTGATCCTGTTTGCACAAACATTCTCTCTATCTTTCTGATGCTGGAACTTCTGAACCAACGATGTATCAGACTACCTGTATCAAAATAAATCCACTGCTCAATCATTGAGCGGATAAATAAAACAGGGGGAGTGTATGCGTGGTTCAAAATTGTTGCCTGGTGTTGTGGCAATCATGATGTGTTTTCCGGCATTCAATGGATTTGCAGCCGATGCTGCGAAGACGGATGCCAAGCCAGAAGCTGAAGCCAAAAAATGGGATGTGAATCATCCGCCTGGCGAAGCCAAAACGGTCAATATCGATACCCGTACCGGTACCTGGATGAGTGTGGATGTCAGCCCCGATGGTCAGCAACTTGTTTTTGATCTGTTGGGTGACTTGTATCTGCTGCCGATCAAAGGCGGCGAGGCAAAGCCTCTGACACATTCTATCGCGTGGGAAATGCAGGCGCGGTTTTCTCCTGATGGTAAACAAATTGCCTACATGTCAGATGCCAATGGCGGTGACAATATATGGGTGATGAATGCCGATGGCAGCAACTCGCACGCGATCACGAAAGAAGATTATCGCCTATTGAATAACCCCGTCTGGAGTCCAGATGGCAACTACATCGCTGCCCGCAAGCATTACAGCGGCACCCGTTCGCTGGGCTCCGGTGAAATCTGGATGTACCACGCCAGCGGTGGATCGGGTGTCCAGCTGAATGAAAAACCAAACTGGCAAAAAGATCTAGGTGAGCCCGCGTTTTCACCCGACGGTCGCTATGTTTATTATTCTCAGGACACGACAGAAGGCAATGCGTTTGAATATAACAAAGATTCAAATGGCCAGATTTATCAGATTTTCCGCAAAGATTTGCGTACAGGTAAAGTGAATGCAATCGCTGGAGGCCCTGGTGGTGCAGTGCGCCCTGTTCCTTCGCCTGATGGGAAATACCTCGCCTTTGTACGTCGGATCCGAAATCAATCAACCTTGTTTTTGAAGAACCTGGAAACGGGTGAAGAAGTCGCGGCCTGGCCTGAGTTAGAGCGTGATATGCAAGAGTCCTGGGCAGTCCACGGCGTCTATCCGTCTTTTGCTTGGATGCCTGGTAGTAAAGAAATCGTGGTCTGGGCAAAAGGTAAAATCTGGCGTCTTGATCCATTTGCACAAAAAGCAGTGGAAGTGCCTTTTCATGTCAAAGACAGCCGTGAAATTCGTGAAGCCGTTCGCTTCCCACACGCCGTTGCACCGGATCAGTTTGAAGTGCATCAATTACGCTCTGTGAACGTTGCTCCGCAGGGTGACAAGGTCGTCTATTCCGCTTTGGGGCATTTGTACCTGCGTGATTTGCCGAACGGTACACCGCGTCGTCTGACCAAACAAACCAGCAATTTTGAATATTTCCCGAGCTTCTCAAGAGATGGTAAAAATGTCGTGTTCACGACATGGGACGATCAGAGAACGGGTTCAGTCCGTACCTTGAATATCGCCAGTGGTAAAGAAACGGTGCTGACGACCACGCTTGGTAAATATACCCAGACAAGATTCTCACCGGATGGTAAGCAAGTGGTCTTTGTGAAAGCCAAAGGCGGCTACCTTACGACGCCATGGTTTGGGATGGAAACGGGTGTCTATATCGTTGATGCCGATGGAAAAGGCACACCGCGCTTGGTGACCGACGAGGGCAGTGCGCCGCAATTTGGTAAAGATGCCAACGAAATTTTCGTTACGCGTACGAAGTACACCGGCGAAGTGGACTGGACAACGTCATTGGTGAGAATGCCTTTGGATGGCAAACCAGAACAAGCGGTGGCAACGGGTGAGTTTGCCGGTGAATTCGCGATCTCTCCTGATGGACAATGGCTGGCATTTGGAGAGCGTTACCACGCGTATATCACGCCACTGCCAGCGGTCGGCAAAGCGATGACGATCAGTCCAAAAATGGATTCTTTGCCGGTCAAGCAACTCGATATCAACGCGGCGCAGTATCTGCATTGGTCGGGTGACAGCAAGCAAATTCATTTCGCGCTGGGTGATGAACTCTTCACACGTGATCTGAACGAGGCGTTCACATTTGTTCCGGGCGCCCCTGCTGAATTGCCAAAAATGGCTGAGCATGGTGTCAAGATTGGCTTTAATGAAAAGGCCGATAAGCCACACGGCACAACAGTGATCACAGGTGCACGTATTGCTACGATGCGAGGTGATGAGGTAATTGAAGATGGTCGGATCGTGATCGTTGATAACCGTATTGCGCAAATTGGTAAGGCAAGTGAGGTTGCTGTGCCTGCAGGCGCGACGCAGATCGATGCGAAAGGTAAAACAATTCTGCCTGGTTTGGTGGATGTTCACTGGCATGGTGGCATGGGTGAAGGCGGGATTATCCCTCAGCAAAGCTGGATTGATTATGCCTCCTTGGCGTTTGGTATAACGACCTTGCACGATCCTTCCAATGACAGCAATGAGATTTTCTCGCACAGCGAAATGCAGCGTGCCGGTGCTGTGGTCGCTCCGCGGATTTTCTCGACAGGGACTATTTTGTACGGTGCAAAAGCGAATATCTCTGCTGTGGTGAACAGTCTCGATGATGCGTTGACACACTTGAAACGTCAGAAGGAACTCGGAGCGATTTCAGTCAAGAGCTACAATCAGCCGCGTCGTGATCAGCGTCAGCAAGTACTTGAAGCGGCGCGTGAAACCGGGATGATGGTCGTACCTGAGGGCGGTTCGTTGTTTCAGGCGAATATGACGATGGTTGTCGATGGCCATACCGGTGTCGAACATACGCTGCCAGTCCCTAACGTGTATGACGATGTCACGCAATTGTGGTCACAGACCCGTGTGGGATACACGCCAACACTGGGCGTTGCTTACGGCGGTCTGGATGGTGAACATTACTGGTATGCGCATACCGATGTCTGGAAGCATCCTTTACTGTCTAAGTACGTGCCGCGCACAGTCCTTGAGTCGCGCAGTGTTCGTCGCGAAATTGCGCCAGAAGAAGATTACAACGTCTTCCGTCAAGCTGAAGTAGCAACGACATTGCAAAACGCAGGCGTGCCAGTGAACCTTGGTGCTCACGGTCAACGTGAAGGGTTAGCTGCCCACTGGGAACTGTGGACGATGGTGCGCGGCGGTATGACGCCAATGCAAGCTCTCCATAGCGCTACGATCAATGGTGCCAAGTATCTAGGTCTAGATAAAGATGTCGGGTCACTAGAAGTTGGGAAACTGGCAGATTTGATGATTATTGATGGCGATGTGTTGCATGATATTCGTCAGTCAGATCGTGTATCTCAGGTGATGCTCAATGGTCGTTTGTATGATTCGGCGACGATGAATGAGATTGGGGCGAATAAAAAAGCGCGTCAGCCATTCTTCTTTGAAGGTAAGTCGGGGGTGAATGCGCCAGTCGGTGCCGCAGAGTATAGCCACGGCGGCGATTGATCGTTGTATCGCTGCTTAAAAACGTCACCAGCAGAGTGAACTGACCCCATTTAGTTGGACACCCGTCTTAACTTTTGGGGTGCAGTTCAGAGCTGGTGGCGTTTTTTTTATTTGACGCATCTGCACCTTTATTCTTCGCTGGGAAAGCTAACGCCAGCGCCGGACTTCATCTGAATGCGCTGAAATTTCTGTTCAGATACAGTTATTGCCCCGCAATAACGTAATGTGTGTATTTTATTTGGAGTTGAGTGTGTCAAAATAGCGGATTATGTATTTCATCATGCCATTTGTTGATTTATTTGCAATGGCAGAATAATGATTTCTTATCCAACCTACTGGAGTCACATCATGTTTCAGCACGTCGAAGCCTATCCTGGCGATCCTATTTTGTCTCTGAATGAAGCCTTTGGCAAAGATCCGCGTCCAAATAAGATCAATTTGTCGATTGGTATTTACTTTGATGATGCTGGCAAGATTCCAATGCTGCCATCGGTACGCGCAGCTGAACACAAAGTGGTTGCTGATGCGGGCGCGCGTCCTTACCTGCCGATGGAAGGTGCGGCGAACTTCCGTACAGCCGTGCAAGAATTACTATTTGGTAAAGATAGTGCCGCCGTTAAAGCGGGTCGCGTTGTGACTTTGCAAATGGTTGGTTCTAGCGGTGGTTTAAAAATCGGTGGCGATTTCATCAAACGTTATTTCCCTACTTCAACGATGTTGGTTAGTGACCCAACGTGGGATAACCACCGCGCTGTGTTTGAAGGCTGTGGTATTACTGTAAAAACCTATCCATACTACGATGCAGCGACAGGTGGCTTGCGTTTTGATGCCATGCTGGAATCGTTGAAAGCGGCAGAAAAACATAGCATCGTATTGTTGCACGCATGCTGCCACAATCCGACTGGTGTTGATCTGACCAAAGAACAATGGCAGGCATTGGTACCTGTGTTGAGAGAGCGTGAACTGATCGCTTTCCTGGATCTGGCGTATCAAGGTTATGGCGATGGCATTGATGAAGATGCGTATGCGATTCGTTTGTTGGCCGATGAAGGTCTGAGCTTCTTTGTAGCGAACTCGTTTTCCAAGAGCATGAGTTTGTACGGTGAACGTTGTGGTGCATTGAGTGTGGCCTGCCCTGATGCGGCGCAAGCGGTGAACGTGCTGGGCCAGATGAAAGCAACGATCCGTCGTAATTACTCGAACCCACCAATGCATGGTGGTCAATTGGTCGCACGTGTACTGAGTGATCCAGAGCTGCGCCCAATGTGGGAAGCAGAAGTGGTGGCGATGCGTGATCGTATTCAAACGATGCGCCGCAAGCTGCATGATGTATTGAGCGCCAAATTGCCAGGTCGTGATTTTAGTTATTTCTTGACGCAGCGTGGTATGTTTAGCTACACGGGTTTGAGCGCAGAGCAATGCGATCGTCTGAAAGAAGAGTTCGCCGTGTATCTGGTTCGCTCGGGTCGTATGTGTGTTGCTGGCTTGAATACAGGCAATGTTGAGGCGACAGCAAATGCGATTGCTGCGGTATTGGGCTAATCATTGCGTTGAATAGTTGCTTCAAAAAAGCGATGCAATTGCATCGCTTTTTTTTGGGACTTATTAAGGCTAGGAGCAGGAAAGTCAGTTGCTGATAAACGACCGCGTACGCGGAAAAATCAACAATGACTGACAACTGGTGACATTTCCGTTATCGCAAAGATCTGTAAGGCGGAATCTGGTATTTTTAATAGTTGGCTGAAGGCGTTGCGCAGACTGCTCTTGCTGCTGGTTGTGTAAGCCGTCAATGTTGGAGGTCGGTGAATGGCTTGTAAAGACAAACCACCTTGCTCTAACAACCGCTGAAGTTGTAAAGCAACCGCGACGCCTGTATCAACCAAGTGAATATGTTGAGTGCTTGCGTGTCGTTCTGCTTGGAATTCACCAATGACTTGTTCGATTAGACTGCTGACAAATGGATAATGTGTGCATCCTAGGACAAGGGTATCTGCACCGGACTGGAGTAAGGGTGTGACGAATTGACGAACTAGCTTGAGTGTGGTGACAGAGCGCAACTCACCTTTTTCAATTTGATTAACAAGGCCTACGCATGCTTGCTCTTCAAACCGTACCGAAGTTTCCGCGGTGAGGTGTGCCTTTAAATGCAGGAATTTTTCGCTTTGCAACGTGAACTGGGTCGCCATGACGCCCACAATTTTTTCTTTGCTTAACAGTGCGGCTGGCTTCAAGCCAGGTTCCATACCAATAATGATCAGATCAGGATAGTACTCGCGTAGCGTTTTGATCGCCGCCGCGGTCGCCGTGTTACAGGCGACGACCAATGCTTTGATTTGTTTTTGCTGTAGAAAGTCGGCAACTGCCAAGCAGCGTTCAGTAATATCCGCTTCCGACTTGTCACCATAAGGCGCAAAAGCAGAATCAGCAAAATAGATCAGTGATTCATGCGGAAGAATATGTCTTATATGCTGCAATACTGAGAGGCCGCCGACCCCAGAATCAAACACCCCGACAGGTGATAAACGATCAGACTTCATAGTGGGATGTTCCTTTTCTGATCTGAGCTTACATGATCGCAAGCCCAGACCTGGTTCGGGTTTAACTTAATTGACAGGAATAATGCCAATTTTTGCCTGCCACTCTTTAGGACCAGTGTTATGAACGGACGTACCTTGAGAATCGACTGCAACAGTGACTGGCATGTCAACGACATCAAATTCGTAAATGGCTTCCATGCCCAAATCAGCAAAACCAACAACGGTTGCTGACTTGATCGCTTTCGATACCAGATAAGCGGCACCGCCCACTGCCATCAAATATGCAGATTGATGTTTTTTGATTGATTCAATCGCGACAGGGCCGCGTTCAGCTTTACCAATCATCGAGATTAACCCGGTTTTTTCTAACATCATGTCAGTGAATTTATCCATGCGGGTTGCCGTGGTTGGGCCTGCTGGGCCAACGGCTTCATCACGGACTGGGTCAACTGGGCCGACGTAGTAAATCACACGGTTTGTAAAGTCGACTGGTAATGTTTCGCCTTTTGCCAACATATCCTGGATACGTTTGTGTGCAGCATCGCGGCCAGTCAGCATTTTACCGTTCAAGAGCAAGGTCTGACCTGGTTTCCAGGAAGCGACTTCTTCTTTAGTCAGTGTGTTGAGGTCAATGCGTTTTGATTTTTCTGTATCTGGTGTCCAGTGTACTTCTGGCCAGTCAGACAGCTTTGGTGGTTCGATATAAGTAGGGCCAGAACCATCCAGAACAAAGTGTGCATGACGCGTGGCGGCACAGTTAGGAATCATTGCGACAGGTTTGGACGCTGCATGAGTCGGGTACATGTTGATTTTCACATCAAGTACAGTCGTGAGACCACCGAGACCCTGAGCGCCGATACCGAGCGCGTTGATCTTGTCGCACAATTCAATACGCAATTCTTCGGTTTTGTTTTGTGGGCCACGCTGCTTAAGCTCGTACATGTCGATGTCGTCCATCAGGGACTCTTTTGCCATCAACATCGCTTTCTCAGCGGTACCACCGATACCAATACCCAGCATACCTGGTGGACACCAGCCTGCACCCATGGTTGGCACAGTTTTCATAATCCAATCCACTAAAGAATCTGATGGATTGAGCATGACGAATTTTGTTTTATTCTCAGAACCACCACCTTTGGCAGCAACTTTAACATCAACTGTGTTACCAGGAACCAGTTCCATGTGCACCACTGCTGGTGTGTTGTCTTTGGTATTTTTACGTTCAAACTGTGGATCAGCGACGATGGAAGCGCGCAGTTTGTTGTCGGCGAAATTGTAGCCTTGACGTACGCCTTCGTTGACGGCATCAATGATGGAGCCTGAGAAGCCCTCAAAGCGCACGCCCATACCAATTTTGAGGAACACGTTAACGATACCGGTGTCCTGGCAAATTGGGCGCTTGCCTTCTGCACACATGCGCGAGTTAGTGAGAATTTGTGCAATGGCATCTTTGGCGGCTGGGCTTTGTTCTGCCTCGTAAGCACGCGCCAGATGGGCGATGTAATCAGCAGGGTGGTAGTAGCTGATGTACTGTAACGCAGCGGCTACGGATTCGATCAAATCGTCTTGCTTAATGACTGTCATGGTGTGGCTCTTCGCTAGTGGTGAAAATGGGTTGCTTAGTGAATATCGCAACCAGGTTTAGTTTTAGGAACTACGCAAACTCGTTCAAGCGACGTTATGGCTATCGAATGCAATTCGGTACAGGAGTACCTCATTCGTGGTCCTAACTTGCTGGTGCAAAGTACCGTATGCCCTGAGTTTGTCTTTGAGCCGTTCCAAAACATCCCTTTTTCCCGTCATATTGCACAGGATAACTCAGCAACTATGGGACTGTGCTAGGTTGAATTCACATAAAACATTATTTTACATCTGTGTCGTCAGATCGTGTATCTCTACATGATGTTGCTAGAATTATAGTGGGTAGACGATGGTATTATTTTGATATTGGATGTCATTCAGATAAACCGTAAGGCCTGAGTAAGTCTCTGGGATTAAGGTTTAGTCGTCCAGTTTCATGGTACGGAATTGAGCGCGGTTCTTATCTGCCCCCATTTCTGCTTCTCATTTGGCCTGATTCCAGCGTTAAAGATATTTTTATTGAAAACAAGACGGAGACAAACATGACAGACCCAACAACAAACAGCACCGAAATAAAAGCAGAGTCCCGAGTTTTCCCTCCACCAGCGGCATTTGCTGCAACTGCAGCAATTTCTGGCATGGATGCGTATCACGCGCTGTGCAAGGCAGCCGAAGACGACTACGAAGGGTTCTGGGCGAAGTTGGCGCGTGAAAACTTGCAGTGGCACAAGCCGTTTTCTACGACGCTGGATGAGTCGGAAGCACCGTTATATAAGTGGTTTGAAGATGGTTTGCTCAATGTCTCTTATAACTGTCTCGATGTGAATCTGCAGAAAGGTCATGGTGATAAAGTCGCTGTGATTTTTGAGGCCGATGGCGGCGAAGTGAGCAAAGTCACCTACAAGGAGTTGCATCAGAAAGTCTGTCAGTTTGCCAATGGCCTGAAATCGCTTGGAATTGGCAAGGGTGACCGCGTTGTCATTTATATGCCGATGTCAGTGGAAGGCGTTGTCGCAATGCAAGCCTGCGCCCGTATCGGTGCAACGCATTCAGTCGTGTTTGGTGGCTTCTCGGCAAAGTCCCTCCAAGAACGTATCGTTGACGTCGGTGCTGTTGCTGTGATTACTGCCGATGAACAAGTGCGTGGCGGCAAACATTTGCCCTTGAAGGCCATTGTTGATGAAGCGCTCGGTCTGGGTGAGTGCGAAAAAGTACGTAACGTCGTTGTCTATCAACGTACCGGCGGTGCGATTAAGATGGCCGAAGGCCGCGATCTGTGGATGCAAGATCTGGTTGCAAATCAATCGTCTGAGTGCGAGCCAGAATGGGTGAGCGCTGAACATCCACTGTTCATTCTCTACACATCCGGATCCACTGGCAAACCGAAAGGCGTACAGCATTCGTCCGGTGGCTATTTGTTGTGGGCTATCTTGACGATGAAATGGACGTTCGATATCAAACCTGAAGACGTCTTCTGGTGTACCGCTGATATCGGTTGGGTCACTGGTCACACTTATATTACTTATGGTCCATTAGCAGTCGGCGCGACTGAAATCGTTTTTGAAGGCATTCCTACCTTCCCGAACGCAGGTCGTTTCTGGAACATGATTGAAAAACACAAAGCGACGATTTTCTATACTGCACCAACAGCGATCCGTTCATTGATCAAGGCCGCTGATGCTGATGCGAATATTCATCCTTCTAAATATGATTTGTCATCGTTACGTTTGCTCGGATCGGTAGGCGAGCCGATTAATCCGGAAGCATGGATGTGGTACTACAACAATATCGGTCGTGGTAATTGTCCGATTGTGGATACCTTCTGGCAAACTGAAACTGGCGGTCACATGATGACACCGTTACCAGGTGCGACACCATTGGTTCCAGGCTCATGCACTCTGCCGTTGCCGGGGATTATGGCTGCGATTGTCGATGAAACCGGGCATGATTTGCCAAATGGGCAGGGCGGTATTCTGGTTGTAAAACGTCCTTGGCCATCAATGATTCGTACTATTTGGGGTGATCCAGAGCGCTTCAAGAAGAGCTATTTCCCTGAAGAGTTCGGCGGTAAAGTGTATCTGGCAGGTGATGGTGCAATTCGCAATAAAGAAACTGGTTACTTCACCATCACAGGTCGTATTGATGACGTTTTGAACGTGTCTGGACACCGGATGGGTACAATGGAAATTGAATCGGCATTGGTGGCAAATCCATTGGTTGCCGAAGCTGCCGTTGTTGGTAAGCCAGATGATACGACAGGTGAAGCTATTTGCGCTTTCGTCGTCCTGAAACGCAGCCGTCCTACTGGTGATGAGGCTAAACAAATCGCGACCGAATTGCGTAACTGGGTAGCGAAAGAAATTGGTCCAATTGCTAAACCAAAAGAAATCCGCTTTGGTGATAACCTGCCAAAAACACGGTCTGGCAAAATTATGCGTCGTTTGTTACGTGTGTTGGCGAAAGGTGAAACCATTACGCAAGATATCTCTACCTTGGAGAATCCAGCGATTCTGGAGCAACTGAAACAACCGCTCTAATCGTCAGTCTACGTCGGCATCAAACAAAAAGCGCGCTACCTGTCTGGGTAGGGCGCTTTTTTGTATTAACTGCCAGGCTCAATAGCAGTTTGCTAAATGATGGTGTCAGCGATTCGTGCGTGACATGAATACGAGACGCTCAAACAAATGGACGTCCTGTTCATTTTTGAGCAGCGCGCCGTGCAATGGTGGAACAATGGCCTTGTTATCTTTGCTGCGCAATGCTTCAGCAGGAATATCTTCTGCCAGTAACAGCTTAAGCCAGTCAATAAACTCTGACGTCGACGGTTTTTTCTTCAAACCCGCCACATCACGGACTTCATAAAATGTCTGTAATGCTTGCGATAACAGATCTGCCTTTAATGTCGGAAAATGAACATCAACGATTTTTTGCATCGTTTCTTTATCCGGGAACTTGATGTAGTGGAAAAAGCAACGGCGCAAGAAGGCGTCTGGCAATTCTTTTTCATTGTTTGAGGTGATAATGACCAGCGGACGGTGCTTGGCGCGCACCATTTCACGGGTTTCGTAGACATAAAATTCCATGCGGTCGAGTTCGCGCAGTAAATCGTTCGGGAACTCAATATCGGCTTTATCGATCTCATCAATCAGCAATACTACCGGCTCATCTGCCGTAAATGCCTGCCACAACACACCTTTAACGATGTAGTTATGAATATCTCTGACGCGCTCATCACCTAATTGCGAGTCGCGCAGGCGGGAAACAGCATCGTATTCATAGAGGCCCTGCTGTGCTTTTGTCGTCGATTTGATATGCCATTGTAATAACGGCATATTAAGCGCGGCAGCTACTTCCTCAGCGAGCATCGTTTTACCGGTACCGGGTTCGCCTTTGATTAATAAGGGGCGCTGTAAGCGAAGTGCGGCATTGACAGCCAGTTTCAGATCATCGGTGGCGACATAATTGTCAGCGCCATCAAAACGGAGAGTCGTTGTTTCCTGCGTCATGGTGGTTATGAGTTGAGTTGGATTGATCGGGTGGAAAATATACTTCAAATCAGATTGAGTATAAGCCAGATTCGCTTGTTCTGCGAACGTCTGTTCTATTTTATGAAAGCCCAGATTGAACTCGCTGCCTCTTTTTCCGACCGGTAACAGAAAAGTGTTGTCGCATCCTGTATAAATTACTACGTTTGCTCGTGTTTTTTACGCACAATTGATTTTGATCATATAAAATGGAGCGCAGTATCAAGGTGTTGTCTTCATTGTTCTGTTTGTTTACATCAATTCGCTCATATGAAAAAACTGTTTGCAATCCTCGCTCTGGCGAGTCTGGCCCATGTTGCAGTCGCAGCAGAAGTTGTTGGCAATGCTAAAGATGCTGCTGATAAAAAAATTGCCATGTGCATTGGTTGCCACGCCATCCCTGGCTATAAAGCGACTTTTCCTGAAGTCTATCAAGTGCCGATGATTGGCGGTCAATCTGCCAAATATATAGAAAGTGCCTTGCAGGCTTACCGTAAAGGTGATCGCAAACACTTGTCCATGCGCGGTGTTGCCGGAAGCCTATCTGATCAAGATATTGCCGACTTAGCTGCCTATTATTCACAACAAAAATAAGAAAAGGAGTCGATATGAAAAAAATGATTTTGATAGCCACTTCTGCGATGTTTTTGTCTGCGTTTTCCGTGAGCGCCTTTGCTTCTGGTAATGCTGAGCACGGTAAGGCAATTGTGGAAAAGAATAACTGCGCCGCATGCCACGGCAATAATTTTAATTCGCCGATTGATCCAAGCTATCCAAAATTGGCTGGTCAGCATCAGGATTATTTGGTGCAAGCACTGAAGGGATATCAACGTGGCGTAGATGGCCCCAATGGTCGTGGTAACGCGACGATGAGTGCGCAAGCGAAAACCCTATCTCACGACGATATTCTTGATGTGGCGGCTTATTTGCATAGTTTGCCTGGCAGCCTTGTTTTGAAAAAATAAGCTAAACCTGACATACTTGATTCTAAAAACCACGCATTAGCGTGGTTTTTTTATCGGCAACGTTGTTGTAATGACTCTATATATGCTTGCCCATCTGGTGGTAAGCCAGTTCTTTGGGAGTTCCAGATCATTTCACCTAGACACTCCATCATCTGATGGTGCGCTTCGTGCTCGGAATTAAATTTGTGTGCCAGTAGCTGAAAGGCCGCTTTGACGCCGCGGGGCTGATCGACGGAGATTTGCTCAGCAATCGACAGGTGCATCGATAAATGCAGAAAAGGGTTGGTGTGCCCCTGATCGACACTGTAGTTGGCTTCTAGCGCAGCTTCCATATCTTGCAAATCGGTGTCATATTCAGGATGTTGCCTGATCCAATCAGAAGCGATTGCTTCGAGAGGCGTTAGAATTTCATGGGAATGTATTTTGCGAAATGTGTCGCAAAAAAAACGCCTGACGTCGTGTTGACTTGGATTAAACATAAAAACGATCTGTAAATACGACTAGGATAAAATAAGTATCTTGCCTGATCAGCCTGCTACCGCCTGAGTGCTGATAAATAATGCAAAGGGTTGTATTGTAAAAGGATTTGCGCTTACTTGCTCTAACCAAGTAAATAATCTTCACACGGCGCGTTTCTGGCCAATCTGGAGCAATGTAGCGTAATTTGATTCACTATTTTTGCATCGGTTAAGATGCAAATTTGATTTAAAAAGGGGACACTATGTTAACAAAAGACGCACTCGACACCTTATTTACCGACGCTCGCACGCACAATGGCTGGTTGGATAAACCAGTTTCGTCTGCACAGTTGCAGGAAATTTACGACTTAATGAAATGGGCGCCAACCTCAGCCAATTCATCGCCAGCTCGGATCGTGTTCGTTACTTCGCCTGCGGAGAAAGAGAAACTACTGACTTGCATGGCGGAGGGGAATATTGAAAAGACCAAAACAGCGCCAGTGACCGCTATTATTGGCATGGATATGGCGTTTTACGACCAATTGCCAAAGTTATTTCCACACGCAGATGCTCGCTCATGGTTTGCTGGTAATCAGCCAGTGATTGATGCTACAGCGTTCCGCAATTCTTCATTGCAAGGGGCATATCTGATGCTGGCTGCGCGTGCGGTGGGTCTGGATTGCGGTGCGATGTCTGGTTTTGATCCGGAACGAGTCAATGCAAGCTTTTTTGCTGGCACCAGTGTGAAGGTCAACTTTATCTGTAACCTGGGTTATGGCGATGCAAGCAAATTATTCCCCCGTTCGCCACGCTTGAGTTTTGATGAGGCTTGTAAGATCGTTTAATTGATCCTTCATTGATCCTTCATTGATCCTTATTTACCCTTTATTTACCTTCAAAAACAAGACGTTCTTTATCGGTATTAGATGTTATCCGGTAAAGGCGTTTTTTGTTTGAATTCGCACAAATCATTAATCATGCAGTTCCAGCATGTTGGTTTTCTGGCGATGCAGGTGTAGCGCCCGAGCAAAATCAGCCAATGATGCGCATCTTGCTGGAATTCTTTTGGAACAAATTTCATTAATTTTTGTTCAACGATATCGACATTCTTTCCTGGCGCAATGCCAGTTCGGTTAGAAACTCTAAAAATATGCGTATCGACCGCAATAGTGGGCATGCCAAACGCTGTATTCATCACGACATTGGCGGTTTTTCTGCCAACGCCAGGAAGTGCCTCCAGCGATTCACGGTCTTGCGGCACTTCGCCATGATGCTCAGTCAAAATCAGGCGGCAAGTTTCGATGACGTTTTTTGCTTTGGTGCGGAATAAGCCTATCGTCTGGATGTAAGGGATCAGACCTTCCACGCCGAGTGCATAAATACTGGAGGGGGTGTTGGCAATTGGATACAGTTGGCGCGTTGCTTTATTCACCGATACGTCGGTTGCTTGCGCCGATAAAAGTACCGCAATCAACAACTCAAACGGTGTGGTGTACTCCAGTTCGGTTGTCGGATGCGGGTTTTCTTGTTGTAGACGAGTAAAAATAGCATGACGTTTTGCTGCATTCATGATTTGTTTCCTAATTCAGCTTCCAATTTTTTTAAGCGTGCGCGTTCAATGGCTGCTGCAATGATGGCTTTTTTTCGTTCTTTTTGTTGTATTTCTTCCGCAGTTTGCGCGGTTTCTTGCTCAAGCGCCTTTAGTTTTGCTGCTGCTTTCGCTGCCAGACGATCATCATTTTCTTGTTTTTCACGGAGCAGACGTTGGTTTCTGAACGCATATTGATCCCGCGCTTTCTGTGCTTGTTCTTCGCTCCAGGCTGCCCATCCTGTTTTACCTGGTGTTACTGGAATCATTTTGATGCAGTCTACAGGGCAGGGTGCTACACACAGGTCACAACCGGTGCAAAGTTCTGGGATGATGGTATGCATTTGCTTCGGCGCACCTAAAATAGCGTCTACTGGACACGCCTGAATGCAGAGGGTGCACCCTATACAAAATTCCTCTTCAATGAACGCCACCGGGCGCGGGCGTTCTTCGCCATGCGTTGTATCAAGCGCAATAACTGGCTGGTTGAGCACCGTTGCGAGACGTGCGACGCCTTCTTGACCGCCTGGTGGACATTGATTGTAGTTGGCTTTGCCATCAGCAATCGCCACCGCATAGTCATGGCAAGACGGATAACCGCATTTCGTACACTGGGTTTGCGGCAGGAGTTGTTCAATTTTTACAGCGAGGTTGTCTGACACGGCAAACTTTACTTTAACAGCATGAAGGACCTGAATTATCCACGTAAATTTTACGAAGAACAAATAAAAAGACCGCCTTCCTGAGAAAGCGGTCTGTGCAACAAACAACGACAGTAATGAACTGTGCTGTTTAAGCGTGCTTTTTAATGAATTCGCCGATTTTCGGGCAAATAATATCGCGCCAGCGGCGGCCAGAGAAAATACCGTAGTGTCCGCAACCCGGTGCAACAAAGTCTTGTTTCATGTTGGCAGGGATGTTGCTGCACAAATCGTGCGCAGCCTGTGTTTGTCCTGGGCCTGAAATATCGTCCAATTCGCCCTCGACGGTGAACAGTGCAACGGTTTTGATATCTTGTGGACGTACTAGTTTGCCTTCGACTTCCCATGTTCCCATTGGGAGGTGGAACTCCTGGAAAACAGTTTTAATTGTTTCAAGGTAATAATCGGCAGGCATATCGAGAACTGCGTTATATTCATTGTAAAACTTGCGATGTTGTTCAGCAGATTCGTCGTCGCCTTTTATCAGGTGCTGGTAGTAATCCCAGTGACTTTGTGCGTGACGATCAGGATTCATTGCAACGAAACCTGTATGTTGTAAAAAACCTGGATACACTTTGCGACCGTAGCCTGGATAATTCGTTGGTACGCTATAGATCACCGTATTTTCAAACCAAGAGAATTTTTTCTCAGTGGCTAGGTTGTTCACTTGAGTGGGCGATTTGCGGGGGTCAATAGGGCCACCCATCATTGTCATTGTTTTAGGTAGTTTCGGATCATTATCCGATGCCATGAGGGCAATCGCTGCTAATACAGGCACAGTTGGTTGGCAGACCGAAATAACATGAACATCAGGGCCTAATAACCGAATAAAATCTTGTACGTAGTAAATATAGTCATGCAAGTGAAATGCGCCTTCAGACAAAGGCACCATGCGAGCATCAGTCCAGTCAGTGATGTACACGTCATGCTGTGGTAACAAGCCTCGTACAGTATCGCGGAGCAGTGTTGAATGGTGACCCGACAGAGGCGCTACCAACAGAACTGTTGGCTGTTTGAGCTTGGCTACATCCTTGTCACTGAGTACTTTTTTGAAATGTAATAATTTACAAAAAGGTTTGATAACTGCAGTAGTTTGAGCAATTTCAACAACTTGCTTATCAATTGTCGTGGTAGTGATACCAAATTCTGGTTTTTCGTAATCTTTGCCTAAACGGAACATTAATTCGTAACCAGCCGCAATTCTTTGCGCGTAAGGTGTATGCGCCAGAGGGGAGACTGGATTGGTGAATAATTTTGAAGAAGCTTCCGCCCATTGCGTCAGTGGGTTAAGGAACGCGCGATTAAGTTCGTGAAGTTGGTAGAGCATGTTGACATCTTTCTTGAAAAAGACGGAAGACCGGATTTATGATTAACTCGCTTGTCGTAAGCAACTATTTCTGAGTAAATATAATACTTTTTGTGATTTCTGTAAGCATGTATTGCAATACATCATAAACCAGTTACAGAAATTATGTAATTTATGGTGTCGATGTAACTCTTTTGCTATGTAAATCAATGTTAAATCAATGGTAGATCACTTAATTAAAGTACAATTCTTTAACGCTTTGCGTAGAACAAACGCTGCAGCTTTATCTTATTAAAGGTATTTGGGTATGAGTAGTAGTCTATATCTGTCAGAGACAGACTGGCAGGAAAGTTGCTTCGTTGCATTTGATCAGATGCGGGATAATCCCTGTGCCGGCAGAGTTCTCGCAAGAGAGATGCACCAACAGGCTATTTCGCACAGATTGCCGGTATTGGGCACATTTGCAGAGTCGTTATTAGCCTTTGCAGACTTTTTTGCGGGTAATCTTGATCTGGCAGAGCCTGAGTTTGAGCGGACAGCGGCCATGTTTGAGTTAGTTGGCGATGATCTGGGATTGGCTTTTGCACATCTCGGCACTGTTGCCGTCTGGCGAAAACGCGGGATGTCTGAGCAAGCATATTCTTTATGTCATTCCAAAATTTTGCCATTGCTTCCCAAGTACGACCATCGTTTGTCCGTGATGGTGCTCAATATCCTGGCGGTATTGTCGCAAGAGCTAGGTTTTACTGAAGAGGCAATCAGATATTTCTATAAAGCGCTGGAACAAGCTCGTCGCTTGAATATTCTCAACCGCGCTTCACAGATATTGGCTAATCTCGGTGAAATTTTTTACATGAGTGGCAACGTTGAATATGCCGAAAACTTGTTGGAAGACGCTCGCCAGATTGCGGTAGATTCTGATGAGCGCTGGCTGGCACCGTTTATCTCGACGATGCTGGCACTCTGTAAGCTCTCGTTGGAGAAGTACGATGATGCCTATGCTGCGGTCGCGCCGTATATTGGCGAAGGGAGTGCTGCTTTGCACACTGACGCCGCCAGCCGCGCGTTTTGCTTCTCTGTCGCTGCTTACACACTAGCCAGGCAAGGTCAGTTAACCCAGGCAGAGCAACTTTCTCGAACTGCAATGCATTCACTCGATTCATTCGAGGACAAACATCTCAAGCCGTATAGCTGGTGGGTAAGTGGCTATTTACATCGTTGTCATCAACGTCATCATGATGCGATTAGAGATCTGCGCCGTGCGATTGAGGAGAGTGGCAATAAGGGGTACTTCTATGTGCCTTTACGTGCCATGAAAGAAATCACCGATATTTATGCCGAACAGAAAAACTGGGAGGCTGCATTTAAAGAACAGCAGCGTTATCTTGATCTCTTCTCGAAGGTGCAAGGGCGTGCAACCCGGATTCATGTTCAGACTTTACATATCAAAAATGAGCTCAAAGAAGCTGAATTAGCCCGTCGTCTTGCTGAGGAAGCAATGAACGAGCGTAAAGTCTTAGACGATGAGCTCAAACGCATGCTCACTGAGCGTGAAACGATTCTTGAAAATTCCATCGTCGGTATGGTGTTTTTAAATCATCAGGGGCGTGTGCAATGGGCAAATACGCCTTTGTGCAATATGTATGGAGTCAACAGAGATACGATTCTGGGATTGTCGTTAGAGCAGTTTTATGTCTCCCGTGAACACTATCTCTTTTCCGGTGAGGCAGTCAATCAGTCAGTCAGAACTGGCGCTGCGTATCAAACTGAAATGCAGATGCGAAGAGCCAATGGCGATTTGTTCTGGGTACAATTTTCTGGGCAGGCAGTAGATAAAAATGATATTTCTCACGGCACGGTATGGGTCGTGATGGATATTTCTGCGAGACGCCAACTGGAAGCGGATCTGAATCGCTCTGAAAAGCATTACCGACAATTAGTCAATAATGCCTCTGAGGGTATTTTGGTCATACAGAACGGTGGGATTGTATTTGCTAATCCACGCGCATCTGCATTATGCGGTTGCGACACAACGCTGCTTAAAGATGAGCGATTCATTAATCTGATTCTTCCTGAAGATCGGTTGTTAGCTGAAAATTTTAGTTCTAGCAGTTTTAGTTCTGAACAGGCGGAGCACTATTTTCATTGCCGTATTTTGCATCCAAGGACAGGCGCAATCATCTGGGTTGAGTTATCAGCTGTTCTGATTGACTGGGAAGGGCAGCCAGCTACCCTGTCTTTTATGTCTGATATAACCCAAAGAAAGCAACTTGAAACAAAATTGCAGAAAAGCATGGCAGAGCAGATTCGACTGCAGACGCTGCAAATGCAAAACGAGCTGAAAGAGGCCGAAGTTGCTCGTCGCCATGCCGAAGAAACAACTGAGGCTAAGTCGTTGTTTCTCGCTAATATGAGTCATGAAATTCGTACGCCGATGAATGCGATTATTGGTATGACGCATCTGGCATTACGTACCGAGCTCAATCCTAAACAGAAAGATTATTTAGAAAAAATCTATCATGCGGGGATGTCTCTCACCGGAATCATTAATGATATTTTAGATTTTTCTAAGGTTGAAGCAGGTAAGTTAGCGATCGAATATGCCGATTTTAGTCTCGATGACGTGTTACAAAATATTTCGGCAATGTCAGCGGATCAAGCATATGAGAAGGGCGTAGAACTTGTCCTTAGTATGCATCATGCCGTCCCGCGTCAGTTGCGCGGTGATGCTTTGCGTCTGGGACAGGTGCTCATTAATCTCGTCAATAATGCGATCAAGTTCACAGAACGCGGGGAAATTGAAGTGCGTTGTCAGCAGTTGGAAGCGACAAGTGATCGCGTCAAACTCGAATTTGAAGTGCGTGATACTGGTATCGGCATGTCATATGAACAGATATCGCGTTTATTTGTTCCCTTTAGTCAAGCAGATGAGTCAACCACACGAAAATTTGGTGGAACAGGCCTTGGTTTATCAATTGCAAAACGTGTCGTTGAATTGATGGGGGGGGAGATATCGCTTGAAAGCGAAACAGGAAAAGGGACAAACGTACGTTTTCATGCGTGGTTTGGTTTAGGTCATTCGTCTCATGCTCATGCGGTGTTGCCGCAAGCGCTGGCTGATATGCGAATTTTGGTCGTGGATGACAACCAACTGGCCGCGGATGTGTTGCGTAATGAGCTATTAACTATCTGCATTCATGTTGATATCGCATTGACGGCGAATGACGCAATCCGAGCTGTCGAGGCAAGAGATTTACATCAGGCCTATGACTTGATGTTTGTTGATCTTGATATGCCTGAGATCGACGGTCTTACCTTAATTGGTTTATTAAAAAATATCAAAACGCTGCGTTCCTCACCCTTGTTTGTTCTCGCTGGTGCGCATGGACGGGAGGAAGTCAATTATCGCGCAGACGTGGTGCCGGATGGATTTATCAATAAACCCGTGAACGCTGTCAGTCTTCGCCATTGTCTTGCAGAGCTGTATTCCAGACAAGAAAATCAGAGGACACCCCAGGAGCTACTCTCTATCCCACAATATAAAGATTTGCGCGTGTTACTGGTTGAAGATAATGAAATTAATCAGCAAATTGCTCGCGAACTCATGGAGGCGAGCGGTATTACAGTTGATATCGCCGAAAACGGAAAAATCGCAGTAGAAAAAATTCTGTCGCATCCCGCGGATTACTTCTCGATGGTATTCATGGATTTACAGATGCCGGAACTTGACGGGCACCATGCGACGGTCATGATTCGTGCGGATGCCAGATTTAAAAAGCTACCGATTATTGCGATGACGGCACATGCCATGCGCGATGACCGTCAGCGTTGTCTTGATTCTGGCATGAACGCGCATTTGGCAAAACCCATTGAACCTTCTGCACTGTTTTCAACTATTTCGGAGTGGTGCCCGACCCTTGAAACCGAAGCCCGCTACGAATATGCAGCAGATGAAAAAAATGCTGAAGCGACTCCCTTGCATATCGACGGGGTCGATACTGAAGAGGGGTTAAAACGGACGATGGGTAGTTATGAGTTGTACACTGAGTTACTGACGCGGTTTTGCGATGATCAGCGTGATGCGGTTGTTAAGGCTCAAGCTGCATTCGTTGATGGTGACACGCGGACTGCGGAGAGAATCATTCACACCCTTAAAGGTGTCGCTGCTTTAATTGCTGCGAAAAATGTCCGGTATCTGGCGGAAGAATTGGAAAATGTTTTGCGTACATCGAATCAGGCGCGAGATATTATTTCTCGTTTTGATGCTTGCCAAAAACAATTGCAATCAACAATTTTTGCCATTGAAAAAACATTGCTTCGGCATCGGAGTGGTTTGTCGCCGGAGACGGTGATCAATGCCAGTCACGCCTACGATCGTCTAGCGATGCAGAAGGCGATTAGTCAGTGCGAGGCCTTATTGGCTGAATACGATGGCGAAGCGGTTGACGCGATGATGGAGTCGGCTGATGTCATTGTGCTGGCATTGGGTGTCGAAAACTATAAACAGTTGATGAAGGTAGTCAAACAATTTGATTTTGATGCTGCATTGGTCATGTTGCGTCAGGCCGCAACATTGCATGGGTTTCAGATTAATTTGCAGTCGATTGAATAAGGAATGGAAACGGTAATGGTTTTGATAGGCTTATTTCTGCTCAATACAGCATGAGTCAATATATTGATCTCACCCCCAGGCAAATGATCTTGATTGTCGACGATACGCCCGACAATATTGCCCTTTTATCGGGACTTTTTAAATCCCAATATAAAATCAAGATCGCCACCAACGGAGCAAAGGCTTTGCAAATCGCTGCACAAAAGCCAGCCCCCGATTTGATATTGCTCGATGTGATGATGCCCGGCATGGATGGCTATGAAACCTGTCGTCGGTTGAAGTCAGACTTATTAACGGTTGATATTCCGGTGATTTTTTTGACTGCTAAAAATCAACCAGCAGATGAAGAAAAGGGGCTGCTCTTAGGGGCAGTTGATTACATTAGCAAACCAATTAGTCCTGCCGTTGTTGTCGCAAGAATCGCAACTCAGCTCAATCTGATCCGCGCACAACATTTGTTACGGGATCAAAATAAGTACTTGGAAAGCCTTGTGCGGGACAGAACAAGTAAGCTGGCCAAAATGCAAGATGCGATTATTCTCGCAATGGCATCGTTGGGTGAGGTCCGTGATAACGAATCCTCAAATCACGTTCGCCGTACGCAACTGTACGTCAAAGTCCTCGCACGTCAATTAAGTTTGCATCCACGTTTTAAGCACGAATTAAGTGCCGAGAATATTGAGTTACTCTACAAATCCGCGCCGCTGCACGACATCGGCAAGGTAGGTATTCCGGATCATCTTCTTCTTAAGCAAGGAAAGCTGAAGGCAGAAGAATTCGAAATTATGAAGCAACATACTGTCTTCGGGCGTGAAACTATTTTGTCTGTTGAACGGTATCTTGGTGAGAGTAATAACTTCTTGCGCTTTGCTCGTGAGATTACTTATTCGCATCATGAAAAATGGGACGGGACAGGTTATCCAGAAAGCCTCAAAAATGATGAAATCCCAGTCTCTGCGCGTCTGATGGCAGTAGCGGATGTTTATGATGCATTGATTTCGGAGCGTGACTATGAGTCTGCTCTTGAACATCAGGAGGCGATTAATGTAATGCGCGAAGGAAGGGGCAACCATTTTGATCCTGACGTCCTGGATGCCTTTATTGAGGTCGAAGATCAATTTTTTGAGATTGCCAGAAACTACAATGATGCGATGTTGACGCCGATGTTGTCAGTTAATTGAAAATGTCGGATTAATTGGCATAAATAAAAAATGCATTTCCCTCTGTATAATCACATTGAACTGATTCTAGTAAGAAACAAACGATTGCTTTTATGCTTTAGTACGTTATGAATAAAATGCAAAATAAAGCTGCGATATATCCTTCGTGGTGGAGCGATAGTGAGCGTTTGCGTCGTTTTCTGGTGGATAACATTGTTGCTGAATTGAAGCAATTGCGCCCCGGCACCCTTCATTTGCCTGCCTTGCCCTGGCCCGTGAACTTGAACCTCGTGAACGATCTTGGCGTGGATTCGATGGAATTGCTTTCCCTCGCAACTGCTGTGTCCTCTTCGCTTCAGGTACACCATTCAGGACTCGAGGACCAATTTTTGCAGCGATCTGGCTTGCAGGACTGGGAAGATATCCTCAAAGAAAGCCTGCAGCACAGTGCGGAAAAAATAGCCTTTTCTACGTCAGGTAGCACTGGTGTTCCAAAGGTTTGCTTGCATGAGCTTGCAGATTTGCAAAGAGAGATCGCAGAATTGTTGCCGTTATTTGCGAATGTTAAACGCTTGTTTTTTACCGTTTCTTCCCACCACATTTACGGTTTTTTATTTTCTGTCATGTTGCCCAGTCTGATGCCAGGAGATATCGAGTTGATTGATGCCCGCTCAAACATGCCGAGCAGTTTAGCGTGCAAACTGAGGAGCGGGGATGTGATCATTGCCTATCCTGATTTTTGGCATGCGATGATGGATTCTGGCGCTGAAATACCAGCTGGTGTGACGGGCGTAACGTCGACAGCGCCGTGTCCAGACTCGATAGCAAACGGTCTAGTCCAGCAGGGGCTCGATACCCTGATTCAAGTCTATGGCAGTACTGAAACGGCCGGAATAGGGTGGAGAATTGATGCTTCACACGCTTTTTGCTGTTTGTCCTATTGGCGTCGAGCGAATGGATCGGACTCTCATTTGGTGCGCACAGACAGGAATGAAAACGCTCATCGTGTGTCTGCACCAGATCACCTTGAATGGTTAGATGATACTCACTTTCTTCCAGTCAGCAGGATTGATCATGCAGTGCAGGTTGGTGGTATCAATGTTTTCCCTCTGAAGGTGAGTGGTGTTTTGCTAAGGCATCAATTGGTGAAAGACGCAATAGTGCGCATGATGCGGCCAGATGAAGGACGGCGTCTGAAAGCATTTTTGGTTCCTGTCAACCCGAGCATACCGCACGCAGAACTCGTGCAGCAGGTTAGGCAGTGGGCAAGACGGCATTTAACAACTGCCGAGCTACCAGCCTCATTTACTGTTGGTACATCGCTGCCTAGGGCTTCTAATGGAAAGCTCAGGGATTGGATATCCGAACAAGCTGATTGAATTGTTGTTTTGCTGTTGACTAAACTGCAAATAGGTTAATCTAGCGACGAATCACAGAGTGGCGTAGTATTTAAAAAATACTGACATGTTTTCACGTAAACAAACTTGTTTAGTTGATAACTCAATATCTGTTACGAATTTTATTGGAGCTTACATAATGAATTTATCATCGGCACTTTCTTTTGATGCAGAAAATCTCCAAGAGAGTTTAGATGCCTTAGATGAGACTCAACTCGACGATCTGGATTTTGGCGTGATTGGATTCGATGCTGAGACGATTGTAGGTCGATATAACACCTTTGAGTCGAAAGCAGCGGGTTTGCCGCGTGATAGAGTCGTGGGACATCCGCTTTTCACGTTCGTAGCACCTTGTATGAATAATTTTATGGTTGCTCATCGCTTCGAGGAAGCACAAGACGAGGGCGTCGTTCTTGACGCGTCCCTTAATTATGTCCTTACGTTACGCATGCGACCGACAAAAGTAGTATTGCGCTTGCTGGCGAGTCCTACCTCTGAGACGCGTTATGTTCTGGTGCGACGTTTATGAGTTCTGAGCTAAACAGTCACGACGCCGGGGAGTATGAGGCGCTCCTCCAATTCATGTATATGGCACCCGTAGGCCTGATTGAGGCTGACGTCCATGGCAATATCTTGATGATGAACCCGTTGTCGGCGCAATTGCTCATGCCTTTGAGTGTTGATGGTGGATTACAAAATCTGTTTGACTCTTTAGAGTCAGTTGCCCCTGATCTGCGGCACCTGTGCAGTGTTTTTCCTGAACAACAGGGAACGATCTGCGATGGCATCAAGCTACACCTCAATAATTACGCCGACAAGCGCGGACCTCAAGTATTGACGCTGAGTCTGATGAAGTTAGACCAAGTGCGCCTGATGGCAGTCATTGCCGATATCACATTACAGGATAAAAGAGAGCGTCAGCTGCGCCAGAACGATGCCTGGTTGAATGCCATCATGACCAGCATCACTGATTATGCGCTGATTAGTCTTGATCAGTTTGGCCGGATTGAAGCGTGGAATGAGAGTATTCAAAGGGTTACCGGTTTTGATGATAAGGTTATAGGCCATTCCTATGGTATTTTTTATCCAGAAGGGGCGATCACTACAGCGCAGCAGTCTGATCGTTTGAGAGAGGCGGATGAAAACGGCTGGAGCCTTGATGAGGGCTTGCGTCTGAAAGCAGATGGCAGCCAGTTCTGGGCAAGTGCAATGATTTTTCCGCTTCCGGATCGACGATCAGACGCCTTTAGTATAGACGACCAGCGTATTGGCGAGTCTGCATATTGCTTGATCGTCCGCGACATCAGCGACAAGCGTGATGCAACTGACAATTTGCGTAAAGCAATTTATGGCGATCATTTGACGGGCTTGGCTAATCGGCGTTCGTTCTTTGAGGCCGCGGAACTTGAGCTTTCCCGACGAAATAAAATGCTACGCCCTTCATCATTGATTCTGGTCGATGCGGATAATTTCAAATCAATCAATGATTCTAACGGTCACCCCGCAGGTGATGCTGTATTGCGCCATCTAGCGACATCCATGAAAGGGATGTTCCGACAGGTCGATGTCGTTGCTCGTATTGGTGGTGAAGAATTCGCAGTGTTACTTCCGTCAGTCGATATTAAAGAAGCTATCGTGATTGCGGAAAGGTTGCGTTCATACTTGGAAAGTCATCCGACCAGCTACGAAGACCGGGAAATTACCTGTACTGTCAGCGTCGGTGTTGCGACAATGGATGAGCATATTTCTCAGCTTAACGAATTGATGAAGCGTGCTGACCAGGCACTTTATGCTGCCAAGCAGAGCGGTCGGAATCGTGTCAATTATTGGGGTGAGTAATGGTGATTGGAACAAATCAATGACGAGCAATGAACACGAAGAGGCATATGAGGCACTCATTCAGTTCTTGTATCGCGCCCCGATTGGTTTATTGCAAATACAAAGAGACGGCCATATCGAGATGCTCAATCCGATGTCTGCTCAGTTGCTTATGCCATTATCACCTGATGGCAATCTGGAGAATTTTTTTGACGTTATCCAACTGAGTGCACCTGAGTTAAAGGGAATGTGTCAGCAGTTTTCTGAAAAAAATGGTGTGATTTGTGATGCGATCCGCATTAAGCCCGCAACATCGCAACATGCGATGCGTGTGCCGGAGGTCCTCTCCGTAGGTATGCTCAAGGTCGACGATAATAATGTGATGGTGGTCGTTACCGATGTGACGCAGGAGGTGGAGCGTGAACAGCGCAATTTGGCGCGCCGGATTGATAGCGCTACCCGAATTGATGCTCTGACCAGACTGCCTAATCGCATCGCTGTACGCGATATGTTGCAGCAGACAATGCAAAGAATCAAAACGTTGACGAATGACGTATCTGCCGTGTTGCAGATTAATTTTGACCGTTTTAAGCAAGTCAATGATTCCTTTGGGAATGCAACTGGAGATGAAGCGATTCGTCTGGTGGCGCAGCGATTACGTTCGGCAGTTCGCTCTAATAGTAGACCCGCCGCCCAGATTTTTATGCCAGAACCGGTCGCCCGCGTTGGTGCTGATGAATTTGTCGTATTGTTAGATAGCATCAATGATTTTTCAGTGGTGGAGGTTGTCGCTAAGCGATTACTCAACCTGTTGGAAAAGCCGTACCACATTGGTCAGAATGAAATCATTGCGTCCTTCAGTATTGGTATCGTTTCATTGTCTGGCAATATCAGTGATGTTGATGAGATATTGGGAGACGCCAGTATCGCGACATCCGCGGCTAAAGCCAATGGTGGCGCACAATTTGTGGTGTTCGAAGAGTCGATGCGGGAAGTCGCGGCGCGGCGCGGAGGGATTGAAAGCGAACTGCGCATAGGTCTGGAGCAAGAGCAATTATTTATCGTTTATCAACCGGTGGTTGGATTTTTAAGCGATGGCTTGATTGACCGCTCTACTGGAGTTGAAGCACTCATTCGATGGCAGCATCCAGAGCACGGCGTCGTTGGGCCGGTGAATTTTATTGAAATTGCAGAAAAATCAAATTTGATTAATGTGCTTGGTCGATACGTTTTACGTAAGGCCTGCAGTGATTTCATGGAATGGAAAGTAAGCCTAGGTGCACTTGCACCACGTTTATTGGCAGTGAATTTATCGCGGGCACAACTTGCGCAGGATAATTTTGACACCACTTTGTCCGATATTCTTCGAGAGACGAACATGCCTCCGGAGCAGTTGCAGCTGGAAATCACCGAAAGCTTTGCGGCACAAGACGCGGATATTCAGTCGCAGTTACGCAAACTGAAAAAGCTGGGTGTTAAATTGGCACTGGATGATTTTGGTACAGGTTACTCGTCACTTTCCAGCCTTCATTTACTGCCCATCGATACGGTAAAAATTGATCGCTCATTTGTCTCACTGGCCGATACCAGTGCGCACCATGAAATTCTGATTGAAGTCACTGTTAAAGTAGCCCGTAGCCTGGGAATGACGACGGTTGCAGAGGGTATCGAAACAGAGGGGCAGTCCCGTATCGTGCAGCAATATGGCTGCGATAAAGGTCAGGGCTACCTTTTCAGCAAACCCTTAGTTGCAAGCGAATTGCTGAAATGGATTGTGGCTCCAACATAATTTCAGCGCTGCTCTTCATTTTTTTTGATTTTTGTTGATCAGTGGTGGCCGATGGGTTTTGTTCTTGTCCATCGCCAACAAAAAATAAACCCGCAACGTTTCTGGCGATGCGGGTTTTATTTATAGGGCAGTAAGCACTGATTTAGTTGGCGTCACTCATCGTCTTTGCGCGTACGGCATGGATTTTTTTGTAGCTGTCAATCAAGCGTGCATGTCTGTCCAGACCTTCAAGGCGCATACTAGTAGGTGTCAAACCATAGAACCTGATGCTGCCATCAACTGAACCAAGTACCGCATCCATCCGTTCGTTGCCAAACATTCTGCGGAAATTAACGATGTAATCGTCCAAGTCCAACGTGTCGTCTAGCATTACTTCAAGAACCACATTTAAGGCCTGATAAAACAAGCGGCGTTCGACGGTGTTGTCGTTGTAATGTAGGAAGGCACCGACGAGTTCATGCGCTTCTTCGAATTCTTTTAGTGCAAGGTTGATCAACAGTTTTAATTCCAGAACGGTGAGCTGGCCCCATACGGTGTTTTCATCGAACTCAATACCAATCAGTGTGGCGATATCGCTGTAATCGTCTAACTCATTGTTTTCCAACCGCTCCAGTAAATCCTCGAGTCCTTCTTCATCAAGCTGATGCAGATTTAAGATGTCCTGACGGAATAAGAGCGCTTTGTTGGTATTGTCCCAGACCAAATCTTCGACGGGATAGACTTCAGAATAACCTGGTACTAGGATGCGGCAAGCGGTGGCGCCCAATTGGTCATAGACGGCCATGTAGACTTCTTTGTCCATCGCTTTCAGAATACTCAACAAGGTTGCTGCTTGTTCTTCATTAGAATTTTTTCCGTGACCAGAAAAATCCCATTCGACAAACGCAACATCCGCTTTAGCGCTGAAAAAGCGCCAGGAGACGACCCCACTGGAATCAATAAAGTGTTCGACAAAGTTATTCGGTTCGGTGACCGCGTTGCTGACGAATGTTGGTTGTGGCAGATCGTTCAATCCTTCAAAACTACGTCCTTGTAATAACTCCGTTAAGCTGCGTTCCAGTGCCACCTCAAAGCTCGGATGGGCCCCGAAAGACGCAAACACGCCGCCTGTTCGTGGATTCATGAGAGTAACGCACATCACCGGATATTTTCCACCAAGCGACGCGTCTTTCACCAACACCGGAAAGCCTTGTTCTTCCAGACCCTGAATGCCAGCCACAATGCCTGGGAACTTTGCCAATACGTCTTGCGGCACATCTGGCAATGTCATCTCGCCTTCCAGAATTTCGCGTTTGACAGCGCGTTCAAAAATCTCTGACAAACATTGGACTTGTGCCTCTGCGAGGGTATTGCCTGCGCTCATGCCATTGCTGGCAAAGAGATTTTCGATCAGGTTTGATGGGAAATATACAGTTTCACCATCTGATTGACGGAGGTAGGGCAGGGAGCAGATACCACGCTCAGCATTACCCGAGTTGGTATCAATCAGATGCGAGCCGCGTAACTCGCCATCTGGATTGTAAATATCGAGGCAATACTCATCCAAAATCTCTTTTGGCAGTGCATTTTTTTTGCCCGGCTTAAACCAGCGCTCCGTTGGATAATGTACAAAGGGGGCATTGGCAATGTCTTCGCCCCAGAACGAACCAGCATAAAAGTGATTGCAACTCAGTCGCTCGATATACTCACCGAGCGCGGATGCCAGGGCACTTTCTTTGGTCGCGCCTTTGCCGTTGGTGAAGCACATTGGTGAGTGTGCGTCACGGATATGCAGTGACCACACATTTGGAATAATGTTGCGCCACGAGGCGATTTCAATTTTGATGCCTAGTCCTGCCAATAGCGCTGACATATTGGCGATGGTTTGTTCCAGCGGTAAATCCTTGCCCTGAATATAGGTTGCAACATCGTTGCCTGAATTAAGTGTCAGTAATGCCTGAGCGTCTGCGTCCAGATTCTCAACTTCTTCAATGATAAATTCTGGACCAGTTTGTACGACTTTTTTTACCGTGCAGCGATCAATGGAGCGCAGGATGCCTTCGCGATCTTTGGCGGAAATATCGGCAGGCAGCTCAACCTGAATCTTGAAAATCTGTTGGTAACGATTTTCTGGATCAACAATGTTGTTTTGGGAAAGGCGAATATTTTCGGTTGGAATATTGCGTGTATTGCAATACAACTTCACAAAATAAGCAGCGCATAGGGCTGACGATGCTAAAAAGTAATCAAAAGGCCCCGGTGCTGAGCCATCGCCTTTATAGCGGATCGGCTGGTCAGCGATCACCGTAAAATCATCGAACTTGGCCTCAAGACGAAGCTTATCGAGAAAGTTGACCTTAATTTCCATGAGAGAATTCCAAAATAATGTTCAAAATGAGTTGGTCGCTATTATCCATGTTTTAGCGACAGAGCACAGGTAATCGTCATCGCACTACTTCTCTTGTGACCAAAAGGTGATTCGCTTTATAAAGAGATCATTTTTTTTCGATGAGACTGGGCGCAACAATCATCTGATCATCGGTTAATGATGGCGTAATTATTACCTTGATATTGTCTTTTTTGAATCCCAGTGAGCCAAAATGATATTTGTAATATTTAAAATGTTTGTAATGTTTGTAATGTTTGTAATGTTTGTAATGTTTTTTTTAATACGTAAAAAATAAAAAAGCGCAAATTGCTTTGCGCTTTTTTTGAGCGGGGTGATTGCCTTCGCAATCCGCTGATTTTTAGTCGAACGTTGGTGTTTCCACACCCAGAATTTTATGCAATTTTGGCGATGTAGTGGTGTATTGCATGTGGATTTTCTTTTCAGGGAAAATATACGGTGCTGCACCAAACGCTGCTAATGCAGCTTCATGGAAACCGGACAGTATCAATTTCTTTTTGCCAGGGTAGGTATTGATATCGCCTACTGCAAAAATACCAGGAACGTTGGTTTCGAACTTTTCAGTGTTCATCACTTTTAATTGCTTGCGTTCGATTTCCAGGCCCCACTCAGCGATTGGGCCGAGTTTTGGAGATAAACCGAAGAACACCAGCAAGTTGTCCAGAGGCATACGACGCGTAACGCCATCGGCACCAGTGACTTTGATTTCGCTCAGGACATCATCTTTGGTTTCGATGCCAGTTACTTGACCAATAGTCAATTGCATTTCGTAGTTCTCGCACAGCTCTTTCATCTTGGCAACAGAAGCTGGCGCAGCGCGGAAATCATCACGACGATGCAACAAGACAACGGATTCAGCTTTACCAACCAGATTCAATGCCCAATCCAGCGCAGAGTCACCACCACCACAGATGACCAGGTTTTTGCCGTGGAACTGGCTAGGATCTTTCACGCGGTAGAACACTTGTGAGCCTTCAAACGCCTCGATACCGTCTACCTTTAATGTACGTGGCTGGAATGAACCAACACCCGCAGCAATAAAAATCGTTTTAGTGATAAAACGTGTACCAGCCGATGTTTCCAGATCAAATCGTCCATCTTCACGGCGCTCAACCAACGTTACTTCCTGACCTAAGTGGAAGGTTGGTTCGAACGGTTCGATTTGTTTTAACAGATTGTCTGTCAGTTCCTGGCCTGTGCAGACAGGGACTGCTGGGATATCGTAAATTGGTTTGTCAGGGTATAACTCGACGCATTGACCGCCAACCACCGCCAGTGAATCAATCACGTGTGCTTTGATTTCGAGCAGGCCTAATTCGAACACCTGGAACAGGCCAACAGGACCCGCACCAATGATGACTGCATCGGCTTCGATGATGCCGCTTGCCTGTGTAGTTTGATTATTTTCCATACGACGAGATATTTCCTGATATTACCTAAAATTGTTTGGGTAATCTTACTTTGTTACCCTCTTGCCATCATGGCATTACTGCAGACGACGCTTACTGGAATGAATTACCGGTCCAGATATTGCAGCTTTTCCTTCACGTCTTTCCAGTCATCCGCATCTGCGAGTGGAGCAACAGTTTTAGTGATGGAAGGCCATTTGCGAGTTAAGTCAGCATTGATCTTGATGAACTGCTGCTGATCTGCCGGCACATCTTCTTCAGCATAAATCGCATTTGCTGGGCATTCTGCTACGCATACTGCGCAATCAATACATTCGTCCGGATCGATGATCAGGAAATTCGGGCCAGCACGGAAGCAGTCCACAGGGCAGACATCCACGCAATCGGTATAACGGCAGCGGATGCAGGATTCGGTCACAACGTGGGTCATAACAGTCCAATCTTTAAATTTCGGGGTGTTGGCACAGCCAGTTCGCAGAAAACACGTGCTATGGCTGCAAAGCCTTGTATTTTAAGGCAATTTAGCAGATCTAACAAATCAGGCTTATATACTTTGCGCATAAGCAAATACATAGGTAGCTTCTGGCGTTCCTGAGTTCATTAGATGAGCAGTGAAAAAATACTAGAAAATGAAAGCGAATTATAGACAGATATCAACTTATTTGCATTGATGTGGATCACCGATCAGATCATTTCAGTTTCTTCTTCGTTTTCTTCATTACGCGATGAAATTTTTTCAAACAGCGTTTTCCGTCGGATTCGATTTGAATTTAACGTTAAGATAGACACAATGTAAGCACGACTTACGCAAATTAACCATGTGGATCGAGGCGCTTTATTGCATGGTTAGTCTTTACTTTTTCTCTGGATGAATTATGAAACCTGCAATATTGGTTGCACGCGCGGTATTTCCCGAAGTACTTCATAGACTATCTGCCCATTTTGAGGTGGAATCGAATCAAGACGATGTGGTCTTTACGCCGTCTGAATTAATCGAAAAACTCCGAGGAAAGGCTGGGGCGATCACCACGTCAAGCGCACGTATCAATCGGGAATTGTTGCAGCAATTGCCAAATTTGAAGATGGTCGCCAATATGGCTGTGGGTTACGATAATTTTGATGTGGCTGTTATGACCGAGTTTGGCGTCAAAGCCAGTAATACTCCAGACGTATTGAATGAAACCACAGCCGACTTTGGCTGGGCATTAATGATGGCGACGGCACGCCGCATTACCGAAGCAGAGCATTGGCTGCGCGACGGTCAATGGCATAAGTGGCGCTACGATTACTTTCTGGGCGCAGATCTGCACGGTTCAACGCTGGGCATTATCGGCATGGGCAGAATCGGTCAGGCCATCGCACGCCGCTCAACGGGCTTTAACATGCGGGTGATTTATCATAATCGTTCGCGTCTGGCACCAGAGCAAGAAGCTTTTGCGAATAATGCGCAGTATGTGAGTAAAGACGAGGTGTTACGTCAGGCTGATCATCTGATGCTGATTTTGCCCTATTCGCCGGCGTCGCACCACACCATTGGCGCGGCAGAACTGGCAATCATGAAGCCAACAGCGACACTGACTAATCTGGCGCGCGGAGGTATCGTCGATGACAAGGCCTTAATCGTCGCGCTGCGTAACAAGCAGATCGCGGCCGCAGGGTTGGATGTGTTTGAAAATGAGCCGAAATTTGATCCGGACTTTCTCGGTCTGAACAATGTCGTATTGACACCGCACATTGCCAGCGCATCTGAAGCAACGCGCAGAGCGATGGCGAACTGTGCAGTGGATAATTTGATTGCCGGATTAAGTGGTGCTACACCACCTAATCTGCTGACCTCATTTTAAAGAGTTGATCAGGTCGACGTATTGCTGCATCGCATCTTCCTGCGAGCTGCCCTTTAAATTTGCCCAGGCATCGAACTTAGCACGGCCGACAAAGTCGGTCATGCCAGGACGGTCGCCTGTTGCATCGCCTGTGCTGCCTTGTTTAAAAAGAGCGTAAATTTTCAGGAGCGTCATGTTATCTGGACGTTCAGGTAAATTTTTCGACTCAGCTAAGGCGAGGTTGAATTGTTCTTGTAGGCTCATGGTGAACTCCAGCTCTGTTGAAGAGTTAATGGTTAAAAATGCAAAGACCTAAAAAGTACCACGAGTCTTAGCTACATCATTACTTTTGCGCTAGAGCTTTTCTTCAAGTCAGTGCTGGCTGGCGTTCGGGTTTGTTCAATATGGTTCAATGCGGGCTTTCGCATTGAACCTTTTGCTGATTAATGCAGCGTAGGCTCAGCGCCGCAGCAAGCCTTGTATTTTTTGCCGCTGCCGCAAGGGCAAGGATCGTTTCTACCAACCTTCGGTGTCTCACGTTTAACGGTGGTGACGCCTGATTTTCTGAGTGGCGCCCAAAAACGGCGGATCGCTGGAATCGACGATTCGATAGACAATGCGAGGGCATGGCATTTTTCTGGTGTGTCAACGAATTTTAGTTCTTCTTCGTCGATTTCTTCTGCACCTAGCAGGTAGATTGGTTGCAAGAGAGGGCCGATTTCTTCGGATTCCCATGCTGCTTCCCACGCTTCATCGCGCAATTGCATGCCTTCCCAGAAACCCCAGGCCCAGGTTTCGCCGTCGATCAATTCTTTGCCGTTTTGCTCCAAAATACAAAACAGGGGTTCAAATTCTTGTGGCGCGACTTCAAACGTGATCTGAATTTCGTTCATGAAACGGGCGATCAAATGTGTAACGCGCTGTAATTCTTTTTCATTTTTGAATTTTGGCTCGGCAGCGTCAGGCAGGCCCCAGACTAAGGGGAGCCACTCGCTCATTGAGATCATCTCGGGGCCGAGTGCAATGGCGGTCAGATAGCCATGCAGGGCATCCATCGTCATTCCATCGTCGCCAACCCGATCGGACATAAGGAATTTGTCGAGTTCATTGAATTCTTTGTCGCTGAGGGGTTCGTCTAAATGCATGGTGGTACCTGAATGTGATTATGTAAATACCGGAAGTGTAGCGCTTTGTCGCAGCGCTGTAACGCCTTTTATCGTTTTTTGCGGCAAACTGAAAGTCCTCTGCCAAGGGAATTACCACGTACAATTCAGGTTATGAATGAACAAATACTCCCTCAGTCTTTTTCTGATTTATCTCCTGACCTGGTACTTGATGCGGTCGATAGCTGTGGCATGCACTGCGATGGACGCTTGCTGGCCCTCAATAGCTACGAAAACCGTGTCTATCAGGTTGCTATCGACGATGCACCTCCTGTGATTGCAAAATTTTACCGTCCGCAACGTTGGTCGGATGAGGCAATTCTGGAAGAACATCAGTTCGTGCGCGAACTGGTTGCCCAAGAAATTCCGGTTGTCCCCGCTTTGCAAAATGCTGCAGGCGTCAGTTTGCAGACTTACCATGGATATCGTTTTGCTTTGTTTAAACGGCAGAGTGGACGAGCGCCGGAAGTCGGCGATCTGGCGACGCTGGAGTGGTTAGGACGTTTTATTGGACGTATTCATGCTGTGGGAGCGCTGACCTCTTATCAGCACCGGCCGGCAATCAATTTGTATACTTTTGGCACTGCACCGCGCGACTGGTTATTAGCGAATGATTTCCTACCGCCCGATTTATTGCCCGCTTATCAAACCGTCGTTCAGCAAGCCTTGGATGGCGTCGCACGTTGCTATGAGCGGGCAGGGGAGGTGTCGTTGATCCGTTTGCATGGCGATTGTCATATGGGAAATGTCTTGTGGTTAGAGCAAGGCGATCAGGCGGGTCCGCATTTTGTGGACTTTGACGATAGTCGCATGGGGCCGGGGATACAAGATCTTTGGATGCTCTTGTCAGGTTCGAGACAAGAGATGCAGGCGCAGTTGACCGATATTTTAGTTGGCTATGAAGATTTTTATGAGTTCGAGCCGCGCCAGCTGCATTTAATCGAAGCCTTGCGTACTCTACGACTGATTCATTATTCAGCTTGGCTCGCGCAGCGCTGGACCGACCCCGCCTTTGTGATGGCGTTCCCTTGGTTTAACACCCAACGCTATTGGCAAGACCGGATTCTCGAACTACGTGAGCAGATCGCACTGATGGACGAGCCGCCGTTATGGCCGGTGTAAGTAGGTTTGGGATAGTCAATGTGCCGAAAAACTGCGGCTTGAAGAGTCTATCGGCTAAAATACCCGAAATTTTTTTGATCAGATGTAAATAGGAGTCACACCATGACACAGGATGAATTGAAACTTGCTGTTGCCCAGGCTGCAATTGCTTATGTTGTAGAAGGCGAAATTGTTGGTGTCGGCACCGGCTCTACGGCCAATTTTTTCATTGATGAACTGGCGAAAATAAAACATAAAATCAAAGCCGCCGTCGCGTCTTCCGAAGCAACTGCCGATCGCTTACGTGGTCATGGCATTGAGGTACTGGATCTGAACGATGTCAGCTCTATGCCCGTATATATTGACGGCGCTGATGAAATCACCGAACAAGGTGCGATGATTAAAGGCGGCGGCGCTGCATTGACCCGCGAAAAAATCGTAGCCTCCGTTGCTGAAAAATTTATCTGTATCGCTGATGGCTCCAAGTTGGTGCCGTTGCTAGGTAAATTCCCTTTGCCTGTCGAAGTAATTCCGATGTCTCACGCGGTAGTTGCCCGTAAACTCAATGCGATCGGCGGCGAAGCCCGTCTGCGTATGAAAGAAGGCAAGCCTTTGTTGACTGATAACGGCAATATGATTTTGGATGTGCATGGCTTACAAATCGCTGACCCTGTGGCGCTGGAAACAGAAATTAACAATATCGTTGGTGTTGTTACGGTTGGTTTGTTCGCACGTCACGGTGCCAATGTCTGCTTGTTGGGAACTGCGGAAGGCGTGAAGACATTGACGTTCTGATTTAGTTTTTGACTTTCGTCATCAAAAAATTCTCCGCTGTTGCGGAGAATAATGGCGCTGGTAGCAGCGATATGACTGCTGATTTGATCACACAATTCACGTCTCAATAAATTGCACAGCATTACGCTATATCAAGTTGCATCGTAACTCCGTTGCCGCTCCTTAAGCATTTCACATTGCATCGTCATCGCCCGCGTAGACTGGTGACCCAGTGGTACTGCAGCGCCTTCGGACTAAGACGTCGTCTTTAGTTTTTCGTTTGCCCCGAAAAACTCCTCAAAAAAATCTGTTACTAAATCCATCATTTTTATTTCAAATCGAAACAGTCGTGAGAATTCGAAAACCTTGCCCTTTAGGTGTTGACGTTGCTTTGTGTCACTTGTTAAGGTGCTCAGCGCTACCTGGACATGCGGCATCAATGCGCAATGCTCAGGTATGGACAGTCGCGTTGAATGGGCTGATGACGATGTGCAATCAGGTGCACGGAGATGAGTGGGGCGAACTGATAGCGTAATTCAACGCTTACGCCAGCATCCGTGTACCTGCTAGAGCGGGGAGCGGTGGATGAATGCGATTGTTTTATCAGACTTTGCCAGAAATTGGGATGCGCAGGACGGATCATTGTTGTCTCTCAAAGGACGATCACTGATTTTTCATGCACTTTCAGGCGAACATGATGTGGCGCAATCGCTGCTGGGCGAATTGCATCTTCTACGTGGCCGCTTTCCCGGTTTTGCGGCTATTCGTGACATTGCCTCTGGATCTGTGCCCTTGCATAAAATCGGATCGGTTGTGTATGTTGGTAATCCTCTCGATTCCGTCTCCCTTGCTCGCATACTCGCTGAATCAACGGAGCGCTGCGCTCAATGGCTTGATTTGCCGCCACCTCAAATCGTGCTGCAATGCATGCCTCAGCGATGTCATTTGTACTATACCCTGATATGTTTTCCTGGGTTAGCGATCATTCGTTTATCGATGATGCCTGATTCTCTTGGTGAGGTGCGTTTTATTGTTTTTCAGGAAGTTTGTCATGCCTTTCTCCATTGCGGAGTTCGTCTTCTTGACGAAGGGTTGGCTCATTATTTTGCGACGCATTTCGTTGATCCTACACATGCATTGATTTCGCAAGCTAAGTATTCCGGTTTATCTGATATCCATGAATTATTAACTATGAACGGAGACGGACTATTCGGCAATAATGTCTGCCGCGATAGCGGTGACTATCGCGCGGCTGTATCTAGTGGCGCACAGTTAATTGAATGCCTGATTAATGCCGCTGGGATCGATCATTTAAAAGTACTTTTTTTACGTATTTCTCAATCGACGAGTGATGCTGAAATTATTGAATTGATTGAGGCAACGTTAGGCCATCGCTTGCCACACAGTGCACGTTATGGATGCTACTTTTGAGGTGAGGTAGTGGTCTGGCTGTTATTTTATGTCTAGACCATAAGTAGAGGCATCTTTTGAGGCCAGTTGGGTAGACAGTGTCGGCATCCGCTCAATAAAATACGAAGGGGAATAAGGTAAAGTCCATTCCAAGTGGCACCTAAATTTCACCCACTAAAGTTGAGATTATTAGGCCGGAGTAAATGTGACTATTGAGCAAAAAGGTGTCGTAGATCTGATCGCAATTTCAGCGGAAGGTGCAGTTGCATATTTAATTATTTCTGATTACCTTAAGTAGGGTGTTGGTGATGAGGAACATCTGTTACTTATTCAGGAAAAAATAAACGAATACCTATCTTTTATTGAGGGAGAAACTCTAATTAAAGCTGGCCCCGATTTAAGAGGAAAGCGACTTGTTCTTAACGTGATTGCATCGCACGAACCTAATAAAGCGGGTTTTACTTTTTACGAACAACTTAGAAATATACTTGCAAATGCAGGCTATCCTTTTATTCCGCGAGTTCAATTTTGAAGTGCAAGCGTATTTTTGAAGAATACCTGATTGGGTGTAAGGTATCCTAATCTTTTTCTTGGTCGATTATTCAGTCTTTTCATGGCGTGATCAATCTCCTGTTGTGTAA